>JAAXXA010000044.1 GCA_013334735.1 Bacteroidota bacterium | reverse complement strand
GACGATTTTAGTTTCATAAATATTAATTCAAACTATACCGACATTAAATTGGGCATTCAAAAATCTTGTTCCGTAGGCTTTGAAATGAATTGTAAAAAAACCGAACTCAGCTATACTTCAAACTTAGCAGGAATTCAAAAGCAGGTAACAAATGAAAAGACCGGAGAGTTTCAAGCATCCGGAGTTACAGGACCCGAAGCACTCGCCAAATCGGCTGTTCAAATAAATGCTGTTTCAGGAAGTATAACGGTAAACAGCAAATAAATTTTTCTTCTTGCATAATAATTATTTTTCCCAGACAAATTATCTGGGATTTTTTTTTGAAAAAATTTCAAAAAAATGCAACCCTTCAAAAAATGTATTGTCTTTTATATCAGAGAAGGAAAAAATCTTAAATAAAAAAATAAAAATTATGAGAACAAGCGGACTTATTTTATTTTCATTGACACTTATTTGTTTTGTATATCTTACATCATGCGAACGCCTTCATAAAATTGAGGGGAACGAACATATCACAACAGATGACAGAGCTGTATCTCATTTTACAGAGATAAGATCTGAAGGTTCATTCGAAGTTTATATTGCGTACGATTCTACGCAGTCAGTAAAAGTTGAAGCAGAGGAAAACCTTTTGCCTTATATAGAAACAGAAGTTCATGGCTCTGTCCTTATAATAAAAACCCGTAAACACCGGTATATTGACAACAATTACCCCATAAGGATTTATGTAAAAACACCCTCTGTCAGAGGACTCGAATTATCGGGTAGCGGCAAAGTTGATTGCGACAGCATGGCGTCTGCATACCTTGATCTGCATGTTTCAGGCTCAGGAAAAATAAGTGCAATTGTTTCATGTAATAAAATTAAAGCGCATATTTCAGGTTCTGGAAATATAAATCTAAGCGGTACTGCTAATGAAACAGATTTTGATATAAATGGTTCCGGCGACATCCACTCTTATAATTTGCAACAGGACACATGTTTTGCAGATATATCAGGTTCAGGCGACATGTTTGTATATGTAAACAAATTGCTCGATGTAAATATTTCAGGAAGCGGAAAAGTTCATTACAAAGGCAACCCGGTGGTTAATATGGAGATATCCGGGTCAGGGTCGGTAGAACATGAATAACGTATCACAATTTGAATTTTACATTTTTAAAAGATTTGAATAGTCTATTCCTTAACAGTTACTAAATTTTCAGCTAAATAAAAAACCTTAAAGTAAAATATATGAAAAAGCTTTTATTACTTTTTATTCTGATATCCCCTTTAGCAATCAACGCACAGGAATGTAACAAATCCATAGGATTAAGGGGTGGCGATAGCTGGGGTTTTACATACCGTATTTGTAGTGATGATGCAAATGCAGAAGAAGCATTATTGAGTTTTCGCAACGGAGGGATGCAATTTACGGTTATGAAGGAAAAATTCATGCCTGTCCTGTTAAAATACTCGGAGCATATATTTTTATATAAGGGATACGGCGGGCATTTAGGCTATTCAAAATGGCGGCATAAAGACTATGAGGATAATTTATACTGGCAACATCATTCAAAAGCCTCGCCATTGATAGGAATTGATGGTGTGATCGGACTTGAATACAGATTATTTCAATATCCGTTTTCCGCAGGAATAGAGTTTAAACCTTTTATAGAACTAGGAGGACACAGGTTTTTCAGGCTGAATCTTTGGGATTTTGGATTTACTGTAAAATATAATTTAAAATATACTGGTTCTTAACAGGTTTGCAAAAACAAAGCTGATTAGGACCAGTGATGCTGAGCGTTTGAGTTTGCAGTTTTAGGTTATTGAGCATCGCCGAAATATTGCAAACTCAAACAGTCGAAATATAAATATTTTAATAATACTAAATGAACAATGCGAATCAAGGGTTGAAATTTTTAACTGTTTAATATATAGCCACTAAGGCTCAAAGACACTAAGCTTCACAAAGAAAAAGATAAAAGTATATCCGTAACACCTTAGTGTACCTTTGTGCTTTAGGGACTTTGTGGCAAAATTTTATTTAACCCTTGATTTGCATAAATTATTTTATTATTAAATTATAAATTTATTATTTTTACAAATTGGTACTAAAAATTATTGAAGTGAAATTATTTGATAAAATACGACAATCTATTGGATGGTTTTTGTTGAACAAGGAAGTTGTTAAAATGCATAGGAATAGATTTATTTCAAATATTGACGATGCTAAAACCATTGGTATTTTATATGATGCATCAAGCGAGGAGATATATAACAAAGTTAGTGAATTTGTAAAATATTTCCAAAATAAACAAAAAAATGTGAAAGCATTAGGCTTTGTTAACTTTAATCAATTGCCTCATTATTGTTTTCCAAAACTAACCTGCGATTATTTTACAAAACGCGATTTAAACTGGTATTATAAGCCTACAAATTCAAGAGTAATAGATTTTATTAACGAAGAATATGATATCATGATAGATTTGTGCATGAATGATTGTTTCCCGTTAATATATGTTTCAGCTGTATCAAAAGCAAAATTCAAAGTCGGCAGATATGGCGAAAAATACTCTGATATATACGATTTTATGTTAAATGTAAATAATACTATTAGCCTCGAGGATTACTTTAAAGAAACTATTCATTATTTGAGTATTATCAATAAAAATCAAGATGAGCAATAAACTAAAAGGAGTTGGGACAGCCATTGTTACTCCATTTCATAAAGATGGCACAATTGATTTCAAATCTCTTCAAAAATTAGTGGAATATCAAATCAAAGGAAATGTAAATTTTCTTGTAGTTCTTGGTACTACCGGAGAATCGGTTACATTAAACAAAGATGAAAAAACTGCTGTGGCTAATTTTGTTGTTGAAACAGTTGCCGGAAGGGTTCCCGTGGTATTAGGCCTTGGCGGAAACAACACACAGGAAGTTGTTAATGCAATTAAAAACACCGATCTGGAAGGAATAAGTGCTATTCTTTCGGTTTCGCCGTATTATAACAAACCTCAACAAAGAGGAATATTTCTGCATTACAAAACAATTGCAAATAATTGCCCTTTACCTGTTATTATATATAATGTACCTGGTAGAACCGGCGGTAATATCAGCGCTGAAACAACATTGAAAATTGCTAACGAAATTGAGAATGTAATTGGTATTAAAGAAGCTTCCGGAAATCTTTCTCAATGTATGAAAATATTAAAAAACCGTCCTGCAGATTTTTTGGTTCTTTCGGGCGATGATGCACTTACCTTGCCTCTTATGGCGCTTGGCGCAGATGGCGTTATTTCTGTCGTTTCAAATGCTTTTCCTTCCGAATTTTCTGAAATGGTTCAATTGTGCTCCAAAGGAAATTTTAAAAAAGCTCAGGAAATTCATTATAAACTTATTAGAATTATTGATGCACTGTTTGAAGAAGGGAGCCCCGGAGGTATTAAAGCTGTTCTCGAAATTAAAAAAATCTGTAATAATTATTTCCGTCTTCCAATTGTTGGCGTTAGCAAAGCGCATTATAATAATATCGCAACTTTGCTTGAAGAGTTTTCTTCACAAAATTAGTTTCTCGTTTTTATGAAATCAAAAATCTTTGTTCTTATTGCTCTATTATCTGCGATATTGTTTAATATTTCATTCTCTCAAAAAACAAATAATAATCTTGCCGATAGCATTTTTGGGAAGAAGAAAGAGGTGTATTTTAAATTTAAGATAAGCTCTAAAAATGAAATAGGTATGTTAACCAAGCTTATTTCCATTGATAAAGTAGCCAAAAACAAAGAAGTTTTCGCTTATGCTAACAAAAAAGAATTTAAACTTTTTTTATTGCATAATTACGATTATCAGATTTTAATTCACCCGGGAGAACGTAATAAGAATCCTAAAATGATTAACGTTGTTAATTCTAAACAGATTAACTCGTGGAATGCTTATCCTACTTACAGCGCTTATGAGTCGATGATGTATCAATTTTCTTCAGCTTACCCAAATCTTTGTAAAACATATAACATTAAAACTTTATCAAGTGGCAGAAAATTGTTGTTCGTTAAAATTTCAAAAAATGTTAATACTCATGAAAACGAACCTCAATTCCTTTATATTTCTACTATACATGGAGATGAAACTTCTGGCTATGTTCATTTATTACATTTAATAGATACCCTTTTATCAAGTTACGGAACAAATTCACGGATTACCGATTTAATTGATAATACAGAAATTTGGATAAATCCTCTTGCAAATCCTGATGGTACTTTTGAAGCTTCAGGTGGTAATAGTATTTATGGCGCTACAAGAGGAAATGCTAATGGAGTTGATTTAAACCGCAATTTCCCTGACCCTGTTGGTGGCGAACATCCTGACGATGAAGTTTGGCAGCCCGAAACTCAAGCTATGATGAGCTTTGCTGATACTATGAATTTTGTTATGTCGGCTAATTTTCACGAAGGCGTGGAAGTGGTAAACTATCCATGGGACTCTAAACCTACTCTTACTGCTGATGATAATTGGTGGCAGTATGTTTCTAATCAGTTTGCAGATACGGCACAGCAATATGGACCTCCCAATTTTTTTACAGATGTTGATCCTTCGGGTATCTCAAATGGTTTTGAATGGTATCAGGTACTTGGAGGGCGACAAGATTATATGAATTATTTTAAACATTGCAGGGAAACTACTATTGAAATATCTTCGGAGCAAAGTCCTTCGGCAAGTTCTTTACCTTCTCTTTGGAATGCTTGCAGACGATCGTTATTTAATTATATTGAACAATCATTAAAAGGAATACGCGGAATAGTTACCGATTCATGCACGGGGCAGGGGATAAGAGCTAAAATATTTATTTCAGGTCATGATTTTGACAGTTCAGAAGTTTATTCAGCTTTTACTGTCGGAAATTATCACAGACCAATATATTCGGGAGTTTATAATCTTACTTTTTCTTCGTCGGGTTATCAAAGTAAAACTATTGATAATATATCTGTAAGCAACGGTAATACTGTTATTCAAAATGTAATATTGAAGCCTCTTTTTGTTATTGATGCAGATTTTACTTATAATAATGTAAGTGGAGGAATTTATAATTTTACAAATACTTCTAAAGGAGGTTCTGTGTTCAGGTGGGATTTTGGTGACGGGGAAACAAGCACAGAACAAAACCCTCAGCATACTTATACTTCAAACTCTGATTATGCTGTAAAACTTATTACTTTTGATAATTGTGGGATTGATTCCATTACAATTAGTATCCACGTTTCAAATGTCGGGTTAAACGCTATAAAAGTATCTGATAATATAAACTTATTCCCAAATCCTTTTTCTGAAGTTTTTAATGTTCTTATCAATACTGAAAAATCCGATAATATCAATATTGTATTATTTAATATTTATGGAAAAACTATTTTTGAGAAAAATTATCGAATTACTCCCGGCAACAATCAGCTATCTATTGATATGAAAGATATAGCTAAGGGATTATATTTTCTGAATATTAAAACCCCATCATTTAATTATTCTTCGAAGCTGATAAAAAACTAAATAATTTACTTGTCATATCTAATGCAATGAGATATCTAAAGTAATGATTATCTAACAGATTTCTCCCGTTGGTCGAAATGACAAAAAGAGGTCGTATAATAGTATTTCTTAAATTATATACAAATTGTCATTTCGAACGTAGTGAGAAATCTAAACTAAAAAAAAATATATTGAAACCAATAGGAACACATAATTATTTTGTATATGTCATAACTAATTTCTCCAAAACGGTACTATATACAGGCGTTTGTAATGATATTAGAAGACGTTTATTTGAACATGAGTGTAATATGAAATTGGGAAATGAAACTTTTGCAGCAAAATATAATTGTTGTTTTTTAATATATTGTGAAAGATTTCAATATATCGAACATGCTATTGCTAGGGAAAAACAGATTAAAAAATATTCGCGTTTTAAAAAAGAAGAATTAATAAATGCAGAAAATCCCACATGGCGTTTTATGAATGATGATTTTAATTAACTTCTCATATCGAATTCTTTCTCTTGTCATTTCGAGTGCAGCGAGAAATATTAAACCAGGAAATAGATTTCTCCCTCTGGTCGAAATGGCAAAAAGTATGGCGTAGAGTATCTCTAAAACGCTGTCATTATTGTCATATCGAATGAAATGAGATATCTAAAGCATTGAATATCTATAAGATTTCTCCCGTTGGTCGAAATGACAAAAGGAATGAGATATAAAAACAAAAAAATATGTTATTTCTTCTGAAGATTTTCAAATATCTTGGAAATATTAACTACTCCGCTTTGAGCATATATTCCTGAATCTAACTTTTCTTTAACTTTTGTGAAAGCATCAATAGTGTAATTAACATCTTCTAATGTATGAGATGCCGTAGGAATAATCCGCAGCATCAGCAGTCCCTTTGGAATAACGGGGTAAGTAACAATAGAACAAAAAATATTAAAATTTTCACGAAGGTCAAAAGCAAGGTGGGTGCCTTCGGCTTCACCTCCTGTTAAAAAAACAGGAGTAACAGGTGAATTCGTTTCGCCAATGTTGAAACCTTTTTCACGAAACCCGGTTTGCAGAGCATTTACTATATTCCATAAATTTCCCCTAAGTTCAGGCATTGTTCTAATCATGTCGAGGCGCTTTAAAGAGCCAATAACAACAGGCATTGGAAGTGATTTTGCATAAATCTGCGAACGCATATTGAAACGTAAATATTTTACTACATTTTTATCGCTGGCAATAAAACTTCCAATATTTGCCATTGATTTAGCAAAAGTGGCAAAATACAGATCAATACCATCCTGACAACCCTGATGCTCGCCTGTTCCGGCACCTGTATTTCCCATTGTCCCAAAACCATGGGCATCATCAACCAAAAGACGGAAATCGTATTTTTTCTTTAATTCGACTAATTCTTTAATCTTTCCCTGACCGCCCGTCATTCCATATACTCCTTCGGTTATTAAAAGAATTCCGCCTCCTGTTTCTTCAATAATTTTTGTAGCTCTTTGCAATTGTTTTTCACAACTTTCAATATTATTATGTTGGTAAACAAAACGTTTTCCTATATGAAGGCGCATTCCGTCAATTATACAGGCGTGAGCTTCGGAATCATATACAATAACATCTTTCCTGTCAACCAGACTATCTATTATTGAAATCATACCCTGATAACCGTAGTTAAGAAGGAATGAATCTTCTTTTTGAACAAATTGAGCAAGCTCTTTTTCCAGTTGTTCATGATATTTGGTTTGCCCTGACATCATCCTTGCGCCCATAGGGTAAGCCATACCCCAGTCGCGTGCTGCTTCGGCATCCACTTTTCTTACTTCAGGATGATTTGCCAATCCTAAATAATTGTTCAGGCTCCAGACTAAACATTCTTTGCCCATAAATTTCATGCGTGGCCCTATTTCACCTTCTAATTTTGGAAACATGAAATAACCATCTGCTTGTTCTTCCCACTTCCCGAATGGACCGGGTTTCTGTAATATTTTATCAAAAAGGTTCACTTTGCGTTGAATTAAATTTTAAAAATTTGTGTTAATAATGTGCAAAAATAAAAACTTTTTTGATGTTTAATTAAAAGATAACTGTTTCTTTTTTTATTCAGTCTAATTTTATTCTATGTTATGCGAATCATGGGTTAAATATAATTTGGGTTCTAAATCGCTAAGGCGCTAAGGTTCACTAAGTTGTTACGAATAACTTTTATCTTTTTCTTTGTGAAGCTTAGTGTCTTTGAGCCTTAGTGGCTATATATTAAACAGTTAAAAATTTCAACCTTTGATTCGCATTAGTAATAAATTTTAACTTTTTTTATTACAAGATTTTATAAAAACAATAATCTATATCAAATATCGTTTTGTAATTCAATCAAAATTTATACTTTTGCACTATGGTTAAAAGAATCTCGGTTATATTAGGTGTTTTTATTTTCATTATTATTGCATTTTCATCATGTAGTAAGTTTCAGAAAGTATTGAAAAGTACCGATTTAAATGAAAAGTATAAGGCTGCTGAAGCATATTACAATAAAGCCGATTATTTTCACGCTCTTCAGTTGTTTGAAGAATTGGTAACTTATTATAGAGGAACAACTAATGCTGAAAAGATTTTTTATTATTACGCCTATTGTTATTATGCAACCAGCGATTTTACTACCGCTTCATATTATTTCAAATCTTTTGCTTCAACATATCCAAATAGTAAATATGCCCGCGAAGCCCAGTACATGAGCGCTTATTGTTCATATCTTGATTCGCCCGAATATTCTCTTGACCAGACAAATACTCTTTCTGCTGTTAAGGAATTACAACTTTTTGTAAATATGTATCCTAAAAGCGATTCCGTTAAGATATGTAACAAACTTATTGATGATCTTAGAACTAAACTTGAAATAAAAGAATTTGAAATATCAAAGCTTTATTATAAACTTGAAGATTATAAAGCTTCAATTGTTTCTTTTGGAAACACATTAAAAGATTATCCCGATACAAAATACAAAGAGGAAATTTTGTATCTAATAATGAAAGCTAATTATATATATGCGAGCAATAGCATTAGTTCAAAGAAATTAGAAAGGTATCAGGCTGCTTTGGATGCATATAACGTTTTAATCAGTACCTTTGCGCAAAGTAAATACATTAAAGATGCCGAGTCTGTTAACAAAAATTCACTGAAAGAAATTAATAAGATCAAAAATATAAAATTGTAAATTTATGGATTATAAAAAAGTAAAAACTGATTTAACTACAGTTACACGTGATATAACTGATTTTGTAAAACCAACAGGAAATATTTACGAATCCACTGTGATCATTTCAAAACGCGCTAACCAGATTGGTCTTGAAATTAAAGAAGAACTGAATAGTAAGTTATCCGAATTTGCTTCTGCTACTGATAATCTCGAAGAAATTTTCGAAAACAGAGAGCAGATCGAAATCGCAAAATTTTACGAACATTTACCCAAATCTACTCTTATTTCTATACATGAGTTTTTGAACGGGCAAATTTATTTCAGAAACCCCGGTAAAGAAGTCTGGTCAATTTAGAAACTGTCTTTGTACTTATCGTATTAGAATATTTAATGCAAATTTTAAAATGCAAAACCTAAAATGCAAAATTAAAAAAACATTATAAGCATGAATAATTCTATGTCTTATGAATTTACATTTTACAATTTAATTTTTGCACTTTGCAATATTTTTAATTTATGCTGAAAGGCAAACATATAATACTAGGCATTAGCGGTGGTATTGCTGCATATAAATCTGCGATACTTACACGATTATTTAAAAAAGCAGGTGCTGAAGTTAAAATTGTTACCACTCAAAATGCGCTTAAATTTGTTACTAAAGTAACCCTTGAAACTCTTTCGGAGAATAAACTTTATTACGAAGTTTTTAGCGACGAAAACGATTATTCAACTGAACATGTTTCCCTTACCGATTGGGGCGATATATTTGTAGTTGCTCCTGCAACTGCTAATATTATTGGCAAATTTGCAAACGGCATAGCCGATGACGCTCTTTCTACTTCATTAATGGCGTTTAATAAAAAAATATATTTAGCCCCTTCCATGAATTGTAAAATGCTTAATAATTTTGCCGTTCAAAAAAACTTAGACTATTTAAAGAAAAATAATATTCACATAATTGAAGCTGCTAAAGGTTTCCTTGCTTGTGGTTATGAAGGAGAGGGAAGAATGGAAGAACCTGAAAATATCCTTTCTTTTATTTTAAATGACTTAAAAAAAAAAGCCCTCCTCATAGGTAAAACAGCGCTTGTAACTGCCGGACCTACCTACGAAGCTATAGACCCTGTGCGATTTATCGGTAACCACTCATCTGGTTTGATGGGCTTTGCTATTGCCGAAGAACTTGCACAGCAGGGAGCAAAAGTTACTTTGATAACCGGCCCCAATAATTTAAGCATTCATAATATAAACATCAAAAAAATTGATGTAGTTTCTGCCGAAAATATGTACAAAGAATGCATTAAAGAATTTGAAAAGGCTGATATTACCATTATGGCTGCGGCTGTGGCTGATTATACTCCCGAAATTATAGCTGATCAGAAAATTAAAAAAACAGGAGCAGAACTTATCATAAAACTTAAACCCTCAAAAGATATCCTGAGCGAACTTGGTAAAAAGAAACGTAAAAATCAGTTGCTTGTAGGATTTGCCCTCGAAACAAATAATGAAATTGAAAATGCGCGAAAAAAATTAAAAAATAAAAATCTCGATTTTATTGTCCTGAATTCATTACAGGATAAAGGCGCGGGATTTAAGCACAGCACAAATAAGATTACAATTATTGACTGCAATAAAAATATTACAGAGTTTATATTGAAAGATAAAGTAGAAGTTGCTAAAGATATTGTAGGGAAAATAATTGAAATGCTTGGGTAACTAGATAGAGTCTGCCTGTAATGTATGATGTTTTTGATTTAAGAACAAGGAACACCGATAGTTCGGCTTTGCTCACAACAGGTTTATGATTTTAGAAGTAGCGAAACAATTACAAATTACTAATTAACAATTACGTGTCCCGTAATTCGTAATTGAACATTCGTAATTAATTCATAAATCGTTAACTTAGCCCAGCGTTCTATATATATTTATTCATATCCTTTATAGTGCTTGTCTGTAATGTTAAGTATTAATTTTATTTTTGATTTGAGATTTTTGATTTAAGATTGAAAATTAGCTTTTTAAATCATAAATCTTAATTCTAAAATCTTAAATTATTTCAAAAATCTTTGACTTTATGGACAGACTCTATATCGTTTCAATAATAAAATTACTAATTTTGAGTTTTCTAAAAACATTAAACTTTGCACGGTGTAAATTATTACATTTGGGTTTCAGTTATTGGGGTATAAGGGTATGTGGTATAACCTGCTCTTCCTTATGCTTTTATGCCGAATAACTCTATACCTTTTGTAATCATAAAATGCGACAATTTATCCCGTTTTTAGTATAAACAAGTTAATATTACAGATTACTATGCGGAAAATATTTTTAATAATCCTTTTTATATCTGCCTTTGTTTTAAAAAACTCGGCTCAGGAACTTAATTGTATTGTAAATGTTGCTACGCCTCAAATTCAGAGCAGCG
>JAAXXA010000043.1 GCA_013334735.1 Bacteroidota bacterium | reverse complement strand
CGCGGAAGCAACCCCATCGGCATTACTTGATGTGAGTAGCACCACACAAGGGGCGGTCGTCCCCCGCATGACTACTGCGCAAAGGGACAATATTTCCGTTTCTTGTTCATGTACTCCTGCCACAGGGCTTTTTATTTATAATACCGATTGCAATAATTTTAATTATTATAATGGTACAAGTTGGCAACCAATGAACACCGGCGGAGGAAATATACCCGCTTCCGCAGGTTCCATTTTGGGAGCCGCAAGTGTTTGCCTTGGACAATCATCTGTAACTTATTCCATAATCTCTGTTACCAATGCCACAAGTTATGTATGGTCATATACGGGCACAGGATTTTCTATAGCTTCAGGTTCAGGTACTAATTCCATTACAGCTAACTTTTCTGCCTTTGCTACATCCGGTATATTAAGCGTTTATGGAACTAATGCTTGCGGTAATGGCTCTGTATCTTCAGGATATTCTGTAACAGTAAATACCCCCCCTATTATAAGCAATTTTAGTACACCTTCTGCCACAACAGTATGCGCAGGTTCTGCTTCTACCGTAACTGTAAACTCTACCAGCTTAGACAACGGAATTTTTACAGTAACTTACAATCTTACCGGTGCCAATACAGCTACAGGAAGCACAGCTTCTCTGACAATATCAAGCAATACCGGTACATTTTCCACTTCTGCATTGGCTAACTCAGGAACAACAACTGTAACGATAACTTCTATTCAAAATTCATCAGGTTGTAGTGTTACTGTAAGCAGTGGAAACACGGCAAGCATTACGGTAACTACCTTACCAGCCACCCCAACGGCAACCGTCGCCACAGAAATAACATCACACCAGCTTGCTGCAAACTGGGGTAATGTTAGCGGTGCAACAAGCTATGCGCTTGATGTGGTAACCGACAATAGCTTCGGTTCGGGGTTTGTTGTAAATAACGTGAATGTAGGTAATGTTCTTACATATACCGTTACAGGTTTAACTGCCGGAACCACATATTATTATCGGGTGCGAGCAGTTAACAGCTGTACTAACGGTGCAAGCTCTAATACAATTACAGCAACTACTTTTAATTTGGCTAATAGCTTACTTGCTTATTGGAAACTTGATGAATCTAGTGGAAATGCCATCGATATAGTTGGAGGCCACACCGGAACAAATGTGAATACGGTTACTTTCAGTGCCGGCAAAATAAACAATGGTGGGAATTTCGACAGAACTATTCCAAACTATTTCACTCCAACGAACATCGGAGCAATTGCGACTGGTTCTTTGGCGGTTTGGGTGAAAGGTTCATTTACTACCGACAATTGTGATTATGGTGTATTTGCAACAACTCAATGGAATGCCAGTGGTCAACCATTTATTTATGTTAGAAAGCGTGATAGCGAAAGCAAAGTTGCGAGGATGGGCTATGATACTTACGGGAATTCGGCTGAAATCTATGCCACTTCTGACATTTCGACTTCAAACTGGAATTACTGTGTCTGGATTTGGGATGTTCCAAACAAAAAGGTAACTTTCTACCTCAATGGCAATCAGATTGGTTCTCCAACTGTTACGACAATGGTGACGCCGGTTTTTAACGATCTGCGCCTCGGAAATGGAATCATTACGGGGAGGTCATTCGCTGGTCAACTAGATGAGGTTGGATTATGGTCGAAAGCTTTGACTCAAAATGAAATAACCGCTCTTTACAATGCTGGAAACGGTATTCAATACCCGTTTTAAAATCAGATTAAATTAAGATTACAAAAGTTACTCCACTCCGCCATGGCGGAGCGCCGTTCACAAAAAGCGGTAGCTGGTTGATGGACGTGTCGAAAAGCGACTATTCTGTCAACTTCCACGTGCTTCTTCTTTCACTAATGTTTCAGAATAATCAACTCTCCACAGTGCTGAATCGACCTAATAAATATGAATTTTAAGATAATTCAAAACTGTTTCTAACCTTTTCCTTTTACCATTTTTAGAATTGACGATTTCTATTCCACTAACTCAAAACCCCTATCCACTCATTAATATCCTGTACTGAATAAATAGCCTTATAAAACAAAAAAATGACACTTATTTTTGTCGAAAGTAAAGCTATAATTTATACCAATTGTATTTATAAAATAATCTAATTCTATTTTATAAAATTACAATGGTTAATGACGATACACAATATATTTAGTGCATTTTTCGGACTATTATATATTGGTAATCGGTATTATATTCAAAAATGTAACTTTAACACTCAAAAACTATGAAAGCAAAATATTTATTATTTGTAGTTCTGAAATCAGTAAACGTGTTTCTTCAAAGTTCCAACTGTATTGCTCAAGGTGGAGCAGCAATTAATAGCACCGGCGCTGTGGCCGTTAACTCGGCTATGCTTGATGTAAGCTCAACCACACAAGGAATACGGATACCCAGAGTTGCACTATCAAGCACTACTTCTGCTTCACCGATAACTAATCCTGTTAACAGTTTATTGGTTTATGATACGGTAGCGGTAAATGACGTAACACCGGGTTTTTATTATTGGGATACTATACCGACAACCCACCATTGGGTACGACTGATATCCGGTTCTGCAGTTTCTTCTGTAAGTGGTACTTTTCCAATTTCAGTGGCAACAGGAACAAGCACACCTGCAATATCAATAGCTGCCAATTCTCAGGCAAGCGCTGGAGTGGTTACGGCAGGAGGTTCAAATAACAGCATGGTCTGGAAAACAGATGCCTCAGGAAATCCCTCATGGAGTGCAGATGCTAATTCAGGTGGAACGGTAACATCGGTATCAGGAACATCTCCAATTTCGGTAGCTACTGGAACAAGCACACCCGTAATCTCTATTACTTCTCCTTTACCAATAGCTAATGGAGGCACTTCAGGAACAACAACTCCAACCGCCGGGGCAGTAGCTTACGGAACCGGTTCTGCTTATGCTTTTTCGGCAGCAGGAACAGACCAGCAGGTTTTAATTTCAAAAGGCGCATCATCACCTATCTGGACAAATACAATAACAAATCTTAATGCTCCTATTAATCCAAATGATGCGGCTACAAAAGCTTATGTGGATGCTGCTACGGGAGGAGGCATTACTCAACTAAGCGCAGATCAATGCGCATCGGGTTGCTTATGGGCGACGTGCAGAAACGCATGTGAGGCTCTTAATACAGGTGGAGTTACCGGATGGCATATACCTTCGTTGGAAGAAGTGGAAAGTTATAGTAATGGGGCAATGACAGGCCAGACATGGATAACAGCATTAATATGGACAGCAAACACGTACACAAGTCGCTTATATGGAAATAGCGGGAACTGCTCCTATCCATGTTATGTGAATTATAACGGAAAAAACGTGATCAGGGAAGATACTGGTGATTCCAGCACGGCAATACCTACAAGTGAATCGGAGCATTGCAGGTGCGTGAAATAAAAATGTATTCGAATTTATAAATCAATTATGAACTTGATAAACAAAAATAATGAACAAAACAAAGCGTCCGCCAATGGCGGATCACGAATATGTTTAAAATAATAAAATAAATTCAAAACAATTTCTGTTACAATCAATTTTTTAGGAAGCGCTACTTCAGGAAACCTCACTGTAAGAGGAACAAATGCATGTGGCAATGGTATTGCATCTGCAAATTATGCTATCACGGTGAATCCCACTTCTTCTGCTCCCACTGCCAATACTGCTACCAACATACAACAAACAAGTTTTTCAGCAAATTGGTCAGCTTTGTCCGGAGCAACATCTTATAATCTGGATGTATCAGCAAATAGTGGTTTTAGCAGTTTTATTTCCGGTTATAATGATTTGAATGTGGGCAATGTAAATACATATAGCGTTACAGGTCTTACATGCAATAGATTTTTTTACTATCGCGTACGAGCGAATAATTCTTGCGGCGCAGGTAGTAATTCCAACACAATAAATACAGATGTTGCTACTACGATATTAACCAATTTGCTTTCTTATTGGAAATTGGATGGCAACAGTAACGATGCTGTGGGTTCTAATAGTGGTTCAGAAGTAAACATAAGCTATAATTCAGGGGAAATAAATCAGGGAGCATCGTTTAACGGGACTTCAAGCAACATACCTTTAGGTAATGGACTTAATGTAAGCAGCAGTATAACGGTTTCGGCGTGGATTAAACCGGGTACAATGACTAACGGGAACGAATATGAAATATTCGCTAAGAATAATGGCGTAGGCCCTCCTACGAATTCATACACTTTTAGCCTAACTGCAACCGGGTCTTCAACTGCAAAATTCGTCTGGCGGATATCTAACGGATCTTTAGATTGTGGTTACATTACTCCAAGCGCGTATTCCTTCAGTTCAAATTTTGTACATGTTGTGTTTGTATATGATAAAACAAATTACAAAACATATATAAATGGTTCACTATGGGATACGAGCGGAAGTTATACTCATAATATAAATCAAACAACGGACATACCGAATATTGGTAGCATTGTTGGAACTTATTATTTCTTTACCGGAGCCATAGATGAAGTGGGTATTTGGTCTCGTGCAATATCTTCATGTGAGATAAATCAACTTTATAATAATGGCGCAGGTTTACAGTATCCATTTTAAAAAAGATAATACAAATTGTTTATACAATACCATATTGAAACATATCATTACTTAGCAATTTCATCAGCATTAAATATTAATCATTAATAAAAAACAATTATGAAAAAACATAAAGTAACTCAACCTATAAATGTAAAGACTTTTACGACAATTGTATGTACACTTGTCTTAATAGTAAGTTATAGCCGTACTTCACAAGCTCAGTTATCAAAGAACATTGATTCAACGGAGCTACGGTTTTCTTATAATTCTAAAACCACTGTATTGGATAGCGGTAAACGACAAACAGAATTTCACGGCAAGTGGATTAATTATATGGATGAAAACGGCACATGGAAAGAGATTAATCCCGTATTTGTTAAGACAGTTAGAGGTTTTGAAATGGATAAAGCTCCTTTTGAAGTTCTTGCTCCCTTTTTTGCCAATGAACCTGCTATTTTCAATAACAACAACCGCTATGACGTGTTTGCCAACGAAATTATTTCTGATAAGCCATTAGAACAAACCATACAGGCGATAGGAACAGCACATGTTGCAGGCATAACGGAAACAGGTGATTTGGGTTGGGGAAAAGCTCAATACGTAGTTTATCCTAACGCTTATCCAGAAATCCAAGCCGACTTGATATACTGGGTGCATCAGGGTGTTGCGCCCCGTTTGAGAAAGTTCATACGTTTTAATCAGCAACTTGCTGAGAATACTGATTTTCAGTTCAGGGTAATATATTCAGATGAAGTGGAAACGGTAAACAACGATAAAAACGTAACAGTTAAGCTAAAAGGTGTCAACAGCAAAAGGGGCAATGGCTGGGATGACTTTTATATATGGGATTCAAAAGATGGTTGGACAGGACGTAAACCTATCCGTTTTGATTTTGAAAAGCAAATATTAGCATCAGTAAACGGTATAACAACCGACCCTAATGAATATATTCTTACAAAACATATTGAAGCGGATTATTTTAAAACTGCCACCCTGCCTGTATTTACAGATGCCACTTCTACTTTTTATCCGGATGCTCATACGGAAAGTGCAAGCACTGACGCTTGTGTTGGTAGATTTAGTGTAAATGAAACATGGGCAACAATAAGAGATGGAAATGGGACAACAGCAGATGTAGATCTTGCAAATTCAGAAATTATAAATGTTGCAGATGCTACTGGAACAAACTGGAAGCACATGAGGAGAGCTATTTACCTTTTTGATACATCTACACTACCGGATGATTGTTCTATATCAAATTCAACTTTTTCTCTATTTGGTAGTTCTAAATATGACTATTATACGGAAAGCGCATCATTGGTAAGTTCGAATCCAAGTACTAATACGGCTATTATAGCATCTGATTACGGGACTTTTGGAACAACAAAGTTTGCTAATGATATTGCAATCTCTGCTTTCAGCACATCAGGATATAACGACTGGTCAATGAATTCTTCAGGACTAAGTAGTATTTCAAAGACAGGAGTAACAAAACTTGGTGTTCGTACAGCAAATGAGATTAATACCGATACTCATCCTTCAAGCGGAACAAATGGTCAGGGGTCCCGCATTGAAGGTTATTATTCTGAGCAAACAGGAACAGATTATGATCCGAAATTAGTAGTAAATTATACAACTTCTACCCCTGCCTCTGTTGACTGGAACAATAGTAATGTACAAGAAATTACTTTATCAGCAGATCGCTCCTTTATATTTACCAATGGCAAGAGTGGCGGCGTTTATACGCTCATTATAAAACAGGATGCAACCGGAGGGCGAATAGTTACATGGTCCTCAAATGTGAAATGGGCAGGCGCTGGAACAGCGCCAACATTAACTACAACAGCCGGCGCTGCTGCGCAAATAAGATTTGTTTGTGACGGTACAAATTATTTAGAAGGTGGTATTTATCAATATATAGCGCCATAAATACATTATAAAACTTTCAATAGGGGTATAAAATAAATTTTAAAACCAAATATTATGACAACAAAAAGAACATTACAATTCGCAAAAAATATCATGTATGCTCTGCTAATTATCAATTGTCAATTATCAATTATTAATTGTTTCTCACAAGGAGCTGCTTTTAACACAACCGGCGCCGCTGCCGATAATTCTGCAATGCTAGATGTGAGTAGTACAACTTCTCCATATCAGGGAACACTAATAACTCGCTTGACCACTGAAAATCGAGATTTAATTAGTTCACCTGCCACTGGTCTTTTAATCTACAATACCGATTGTAACGAGTTTCAATATTACAATGGAGTAAACTGGACAAGTCTCCTTAATGCATCATCAGTAATTGCAAGTATAAGCATAGCTGCAAATCCCTCGGGAGCAATATGTTCAGGAACTAGCGTAACATTTACCGCGACCCCAGTAAACGGAGGTACTACACCATCTTACCAGTGGAAATTGAATAATGTGAATGTTGGAACAAATAGCATATCCTATACAAATGCTTCTCTGTATAACAGTGATAAAATAAAATGTGTGATGACTTCAAATGCTACTTGTGTAAGTGGTTCGCCGGCTACTTCTAATGAAATAACAATGGAAATAAATCCAACTTTACCTGCAAGTGTGAGCATTGCAGCGACTGCAACAACCATTTGTTCCGGTATTAGTGTAACTTTAACAGCAACACCCACCAATGGAGGCACTCCTTCGTATCAATGGAAATTAAATGGTTCGAATGTTGGAACAAACAGTAACACATATACAAGTACTACACTTGCAAATAATGACGCGATTACATGTACTATGACATCGAATGCCACCCCTTGTTTAACAGGCTCGCCGGCAACATCAAATACTGTAACTATGACAGTCACAACTTTATGTAATAATATATTTGCATATTGGAAATTTGACGGGACAAGTGGCAATACCAGTGATGCCACTGGAAATGGTTATACCCTTACAAATAACAATAGTGTCGCTTACAATACCGGTATTATCAGCAATGGTATAGATGGTGGTTCAGGCAACACAAACAAGGATATGACCAATTCATCCGGTGCGGCTATAACTTCATCAACCTCTCCAATTTCAATTTCAGGATGGATAAACTTTTACAACAACAACAATAATTACAATGTTTTGGCAGGTGTTTACAATGGCGCAAGTGGTATTCAACTGGAGTACAGGATAACTTGTGCAGGTGATGGTGATGGAAATATGCAATTTACAGCAACACGATATAAAATGCAATCTACCGCATATCAGGTTACCTATACCCCTGCATTAACGACTTCCACTTGGTATCAAGTTGTTCTAACATTTGATGGCTCTAATTTAACATTATATGTTAATGGTGTTTCTCGCGCAACCGGAACGACATCGGGTACTGGCGTTTCAAATGATGGTACTGGAATAGAAGTGATGTCGCGCGCCTTGTATGCAGGTAACTTTGCACAGGCAAAAATTGATGAAGTTGGTATTTGGACACGAGCCCTTTCTCCCTCTGAAGTTTTACAACTTTATAACAATGGAACAGCTTTGCAATATCCATTTTAAAATGAATTACATATTCTTACTGACGTAAGTCATATATAATAGAAAGAAAAAAATACTGTTTAAACGAACAAAAATATTAATAAATTAAAATCATGAAAACAAAAAAAACCTTACCAAACGCGGTAAACAGTGCACTGACTATGATGGCAACAGAAAAAATTTTAACATCTCTGATTATTATTTTCTTTTTTTCAATACTCGGAATTGGAATTTGGCTTTATGAAATTGTTGAAATTAAGACATGGCATGGTTTAAATTGGCTTAGGGGAGAACTGTATTCACCTTTTTTAATTGCTATTTTGCCTGTATTTGCTTTTATGACTCCTTTCTTTGTAAACAAACAACTGACAATTAAAAAATCCATTATTTCTATTGTTATCTTATATGCTACCAATATCATTTGTTTTCAGATTGGCAAACAATTATGTTTTCATGTTTATGGTTATGAGACATGGTGTTTTGATTGGATAAAAGGAGAGGATGTTTTAAAACCCCTATTACCACTTATTGTCCTGTTAATATTTATTGGGTTATCATATCATATTACAGCGCATAAATTCATTGAGAAAAACAAAAAAATAAATGTATTTTTTATTACTATACTTCTTCCTTTAATAATTCCAGTCAGCTTAATTTCAATTGAACTAAACTCAGGTTTTGGATCAGGTACCGACTGGATTGATGCAGTAAAAATGGGGTATCCAATATTTTGGACAGCTATGTTACTTGGATTTGCTGGGCTTATAGTAGCAGAACATGCGATAGAATAGAATCAATAACTATAAGAACAAAAAAACTATTATTTATACGAATCAAGTGTTAAAGATATTATTTTTGCAATTAAAAACACTAAAACGCAGTCAGGGTGAACTTAAAAGCGAATACTCTCAGTGCGATTGATAATAAAACACTTAGAATATTTAACTTCAACCCTTGATTCGCATAAATAGTTAGCGTTTATTAATAAAAGACAGAAACAACAACAAGAACAAATAAATGATTATTTATCTTTAATTTAAAATATATGAAAACAAAAAAATCTCTTATTGCTATTTTTTTTCTTCTTTACTGTTTACCTGCTTTTTCAAGCCTTACCACACCATCATTAACATCACCTGCTGTTAGTTCGTTAAATAACAGCCCTGATATACTACTCGACTGGTCGGCGGTTTCCAATGCAACAGCTTATGAATATAAAATTAGTACAAATTCCGGACTTGTCGGTGCAACCATACAGACTGTATCAGGTTCCAGTCAAGCCAATACATCAAATTTGCATTTTGGCACTACTTACTACTGGCAAGTGAGGGCGGTCAAAACCTCTATACCAATTGATTCTTCTGCATGGTCATCTATTTGGAATTTTACCACAACAGACATGCTTACACCTGTTAGTCCGGCAAGTGGCGCTATAAATCAGGCTCCTGATGTAATCCTTGACTGGAGTCCTTTAACAGGTATCACCTATTATGATTACCAGTGGGACACTTCTGCCACTTTTACTTCACCTCTCAGCCATTACGGTTCTATTGCAGGTGGTAGTTCGCAAGTAAATACATCGAACTTAAGATTCGGAACAAAATATTACTGGCACGCAAGGGCAAGACACTCCTCTGATACAACTCAATGGACATCAACATGGAATTTCACCACTATTGACTTCCTAACCCATGTTTCTCCTGCTAATAATTCGATAGGTGTAGGATTGAATCCTACTATTGATTGGAGTGGTATCACTGGAATTACAGGCTATCAATACGAATTTAGCACAGATATTAATTTCTCCAACCCAAGTTTATATACAACAAACACAACTTCCCAAGCAAACTTAACAAACTTATCCTACGGAACAGAATATTACTGGCAGGTTAGGGCATTTCATTTATCTGATACTTCTTCATGGAGTGTACCATGGTCGTTTACTACACTTTATCAGATTACAGGTGCTCCAGTACTGGTAAGTCCAACAGATAATACTATGGATATTCCGTTAACCGGAACATCTCTTGTATGGTTCACAGTAAGCGGTGCAACGCTTTACGAATATCAGTATGCTGATAATTCTTCATTTACAAACCATGTTACTAACACAACAACAGGGTTGAATAGTTTTACAGGCAACTTGCTTCCAAATACTACTTATTACTGGAAAGTAAGAGCTGGCAATGGTTCAGGCTTTTCACCTTGGTCGGCTATTTGGACATTTACTACTGAAATCGGAACAGGAATAAATGATTATTCTGAAAATGAAAAATATTCTGTGTTCCCGAATCCGACAAACGGCACATTTACATTAACAATACCTGCCACAACAAAGCAAATAAATATTTTGAATGCATTTGGACAGCTTGTAGATACATTAAGTCCGGAAGGAAAAACAACCGTTAACCTTAACATGGGAGCTTATGGAATTTATTTTGTACAGGTCATTGGGGAAAAAGGAATGATAATGAAGAAAGTGATAGTTTGTAAATAATCTTTAGGCACTTTTTACTGAATTTTAGCAGGTTTGCTTGGTTATTGAGCGCAGTCGAAATATAAGCAAAAATGCTTAGATTCAGTCCGCCTATAGCGGATGCTGAGCGATAGTCGAAGCACAAGTACTCCTCCGCCTCCGCCATGGCGAAGCGGACTTTAGGCACTTATTTTAACCCCGCGGGCTTAGAAAAATCAGGATTTGTCAGGAAATAATTATCTGTTAATGTAAGTAGGTATGCTTTTAAATCAGCCTTTTCGGAAGATGTAAGTTGTACTCCGCCATCGTTTACTTTCTTCATTAACGGATGCACATAAGGCGACCAAACCAAACCTTCGCTATAAAAGTTTATTACATCATCCAAAGTTGCGAAGCGTCCATCGTGCATATATGGTCCGGTTAAATTAATATTCCGTAATGTGGTGGCTTTGTATGCTCCTATATCTTTAGTATTGAGAGTTACGGCATACCTGTCGCGCGGGTCGTTGAATACGGTATCTTTTGCATTATTAAAAAAATCGTTCGCGGTAAAAAGAACAGTACCATGACAATGAAAGCAATCGCCTTTTTCGGTATTAAAAATTACATAGCCATTTAGTTCTTGTGCTGTAAGATTTTCTTCGCCTCTCATATATTTGTC
>JAAXXA010000525.1 GCA_013334735.1 Bacteroidota bacterium | reverse complement strand
TCGCAGTTGTGTTGCATAACCAAACATTTCCATCAATGGAACAAAACCGTTGAGTTTTTGAGAACCCTTACGGAAACGGCGCATTGCTTCTATCTTACCACGACGTCTGTTCAAATTTCCAACCACCTCACCTATATAATCATCAGGAGTGTTAACTTCCACCTTCATCACTGGCTCCAGCAAAATGGGGTTTGCTTTTAAAAATGCATTTTTAAAGCATATAGAAGCGCATATCTGAAAAGCCATATCCGATGAGTCAACCGGATGAAAAGTGCCATCTAGTAAAGTAACTTTTACGTCAACAATTGGAAACCCTGCAATAATCCCTGCATTAATGGTTTTTTGAATGCCTTTGTTTACCGAAACCACAAATTCAGCGGGTATAGAGCCCCCTTTGATTTTGTCAACAAATTCATAACCTTTACCTACATTGGGTTCGATGCGTAATATAGTACGTGCGAATTGTCCTTTACCGCCGCTTTGTTTGGCATGTTTATAATCAAATTCCGATTCAAGGGTAATAGCTTCACGGAAAGCTACGGAAGGCGCTCCAACTTCTACTTCTACACCAAACTCACGGCGCAAACGGTCTATAATGATCTCCAGATGTAGTTCGCCCATTCCTGATACAATGGTTTCGCTGGTTTCATCATCATAACGCATATTGAAAGAAGGATCTTCGTTTGATAATTTACGTAAGGATTCAATCATCCTTTCCTGATCTTTACGTTTAGCAGGATTTATTTTTAGTTCGATAACAGTAGGTGGAATATGAATAGTCTCAAGAAATAATGGATGCTCGCTGTCGCATAGAGTATCGCCTGTTTTGGTATATTTCATTCCTATAAGCGCCACAATATCACCGGGACCTGCTTCGCTGATTTCTTCGCGTTCTTTAGCATGAATTCTTAAAATACGTCCACTGCGTTCGTATTTGTTTTTTGTTGAATTTAAGAGTTGCATTCCGCTTGTAAGCGTTCCTGAATATATACGTATAAAGGTTTGTTGTCCTACAAAAGGATCGTGTATAAGCTTAAATGCAAGGGCTGCAAAAGGTTCTTTGGGAGATGGATTTCTGCTTCGTGTTTTTTTATCATCATCTATATCAATACCCACCACAGCTCCTACATCTATTGGCGAAGGAAGGTAATCAATCACGGCATCCAACAAAAACTGTATTCCTTTATTTTTGTATGCGGCGCCACAAAACACTGGTGTAATAAGCAATTTAAGTGTTGCTTCGCGCGCAGCTTTTTTAAGTAAATCCGATGGAACTTCTTTACCCTCAAAGTACAAATTCATGATCTGCTCATTATAATCAGCAAGCTTTTCAACAATAAGAGTTCGTGAAGCAATCAATTTTTCTTTGTATTCAGAAGGAATTTCAGATTCAATACATTCTGATTCTTGAAAAATAAAAGCTTTTTGTTCAATAACGTCAACAAAACCTGTAAAATTTTCTTCCGAGCCAATAGGTAAATGAAAAGCCGCAGCCTTTGCATCGAGATATTTGTTCATCATATTCAAAACTTCGTTGAAATCAGCGCCTGTCCTATCCATTTTGTTTACAAAAGCTATTCGTGGCACTTTATATCGGTCTGCCTGATTCCATACTGTTTCTGTTTGCGGTTCCACCCCACCAACAGCGCAAAATACTGCTATCATTCCATCAATAACACGTAGCGAACGTTCTACTTCTACAGTAAAATCAACGTGTCCGGGAGTATCAATGATATTGATCTGCGAATCTTTCCAATGGCAGGTTATAGCTGCGGAAGCTATGGTAATTCCACGTTCCTGTTCCTGTTTCATAAAATCCATAGTTGCCTGCCCATCATGAACTTCCCCAACTTTACGGTTAACACCTGTGTAAAAAAGTATGCGTTCGGTAACGGTTGTTTTTCCTGCATCTATATGCGCTGCTATTCCAATGTTTCTGAGCCTTGTTAAAGACATAAATTTTAAGTTTTAAATTTTTTATTCGGAAATAGGGTTTTGTTAAACCGCATTATTTTTTAATTCCGAAATGTTTCTGTTAAAAAAATGGGGTATATTTGTTTAAATCTTACAGAAAGGATTATACTCGTTCTTAACAGGTTTGCGGTAGCAAAGATGATTAGAACGAGTTATGCCGATAGGAACGAGATAAAATATTTTGCAAACTTGTTCCGTATCGGGATACTACTTTAAGAGAAAACCAACAAATTTTTGCAAAAGTACTAATTTTCTACGAAAAAATTGCTATATCATGCAAAAAACAATATTAGCATTTGAGCTATTATTACGCGAAGGAACATAACCAGAGGGTAAACAGTGGCATAAGCAATGGCTGGAGCTTCGGATTGTGAGATGGAATTTGCGAAAGCTAATGCAGGAGGATCGGTCATACTCCCTGAAAGTAATCCGCAAATTTCAAGAAAATTCCGTTTCAAGAAAATTTTAGTGATAAAACCTATGATGATAACCGGAACTAATGTAATAATAGCGCCGTAAACCATCCAGATAAATCCATCACCGGAGATCAACGAAGGAATAAAATTTTCACCCGCTTTTATTCCAACACTTGCAAGGAAAAGTACAATACCAATTTCGCGAAGCATCATATTAGCGCTGGGTGTAGTGTATGAATTTAACGAAAATTTATATCCGTACCTGCTCAATAATATTGCTACAATTAAAGGACCACCTGCCATTCCAAGTTTTATAGGTGTAGGAATTCCTTGAATAACAATAGGAATGCTTCCTAAAATAACACCTAAAATTATCCCCATAAATATGGGAAACAAATTGGGTTCATTAAGCCTTTTGATCGAGTTGCCTAGTAAGCCGGCAGCATTCTCAATTGAAGCTTCATCACCGACAATAGTAAGTTTATCTCCAATTTGAAGTTTAATAGTACGTGTAGCAACGAATTCTATACCTGAACGATAAATACGCGTAATGTTAATACCAAATCGGGAGCGT
>JAAXXA010000524.1 GCA_013334735.1 Bacteroidota bacterium | reverse complement strand
AGAAAATGAAGGAATTGCAAAAAAAAGGATTTTTGATAGCTCTTCATGGATACCAGCATAGATATGTTACTGAAAATTCTGGAATAATGAGGATTAATGAATATAGCGAGTTTGCAATTCCTTCATTTTCTTAAAAAAACCATCATCATACTCATCACAATTTATCATCTCATCGACATTATCTGGTATTATGGCCAGAACCGTTTTTATACCGTACTTCATTAAAACCGACACATATAAATCAAATCTATCATGACACATCCTTGGATGTATGTCATCAAGTCTTACTAAGCAATGCCGCATGCCAATATATATTTATAAATTTTTTCGATCAATAAATACACATATGTCTTACATTCATATGAAACTTCCAATTCTCCCCCAAACCCATCCTTAAACTTATTTATATTTTTTAAATCCATATCTTTTGATTCATAAGCATATCCGCCAAAATCATACACCACATATCCTCTTGATTTAAAATATTTTATATCCTCATAATGCAAATACTTATTTGACGAGCCGATCACTGCCTGCATATTTCGCTCACAATAACTCCTGTAATGTGAACATGAATACAACAACCTAACTCTCCCTAATAAATTATCACAGATATATGCATGCATAACCAATACGGCATCTTGCTCATATGCAGCTGTTATAACAATCTTATCATTATACTTAGAAAGTGACCTTATTTTCTTTAATCCTTTATGTTCAGCCAAGACATTATAAAACCTTATGAAAACGCTATAATCATCAATGATACGCATTGCAACACCACTCTTTGATGCTTTTGATATATCGTACCTTGTAGTCTTATTAAATGAATTATAAATATCTTCTTCAGACCTCCTCATATTTATTATCTTCGTGTAAAACTTATCACACCGAACCATAATAGAATGACAGCAAACCCGACACTGCTTATATTTCCTAGGCAACAACATGTCACTCTTTTCATAACCATCAGCAAACCACTTCTCAAGAGCAAATCCATTTCTAAAAACTATCATACCCATTATTATTTTTTTAATAATAATACATCACAAAAAAAACACTAATATATACAAACGTACGCAAATGACACAAAAACAATAAATCAACCTCTTGGTTAACGATGAATGTCATGATAGATGACGCCCGTATTGAAATAATCAGCATTCTTTTTGTGAGTTAAATACATCTTCTTGCTGTATTATCAATCGCATTCGTATCACGAAATCATTATATAAATGTCGCCTCCAACGAGGAGATGAAGAGTGAGATACACTATAGCCGTTAAGGTCGGATTTCTGAAATAATTCTTGCTCCCAATGAACTGAAGCGTATTTGAAATCAGGCGGGAAACCAGTATTAATTACCAGACGATCAAGAATTGGATTAAGCAACACGAATTTGGTACCTTTAAAGTTGTGAGCACTGAACGCAGCCCTTCCTTCATGACGACAAACGAGTAGTATCAAGAGCTTCTCAATGCAGCGAACCCTGAATACATTGATGAACGAGGCGGTTTACTGCATGAACGAGGCATACACACGTAACATCGCGTCATCTGGGACCAGGAACTGCGATTAATGTCAAAATAGATGTAAACGGGTTTTTACAAAAATCAGCGCTCTTTTCAGGGTTCAGCACGACGGTAGTTGGCAACTCCCAATGTATAGCGAGCTGTGTTCCACGACGGTCAGGATATGCAGCTTTTGGCTACTGCATGACGGTGTTCCGCCGTCATAAATTCAGATCTGCTTTACCAGTCCGTAACCGCTATGGCGTCACATCGCCGATCGATGAATGCAGGTGTTCTGTGTTGTAACAGTTTACAAATCCAGCCATCCACTACATTGCATCAGCATAGTCTTTAAAACGGAGCGGATAGTTTACCCAGCACTTCAGGGTTTTAAAGAGCAATTCAATGAATTGGTAGCTGTTGTAGGTATGCAACTCATAATGATACCTTCTTGCCTTGCAATGTGCGTTCAAACAGATCCTTTGCATGCCGATCATCCTCTTCATCGTGAACTGCCCAGCCGACGATGATCTTGTCAAAGATGACGACGACCACGTTAGTTTAGAAAAACAAACCCTTTATCGTCCTCGGTAACCAGGTAATATCCCAGCAACAAACCTAATCCGATCCTATAGCCTGATGCTCATGTGGTTTTTAGAACGTTGCTTCGGTGATGCACCAGGATTGCTGCTTTCATTACATGATAAAACATGCTGACCGAATCTAGGGAAATCCCTTTGTTCAGCAACGAAGTCACAATGCTCATGCGGTTTAAGATCCTGATAATAATCCGAGTAGCATTGTCTGATGATATCTTGTCTGCTTTCCTTAGGAAGCTTTTTGACAACGCGCTTGAGTGAGCCCTTGCGGTTGTCTTTGACATTAAGCTGTGGTTGCAGAACGATATAACCCGTCGAAAGAGTTCATACAGCTACGGTAATATCAACTATAAATAGTTGACAATAAATTAAAACAATGTTTGTAAATCACACATTCTTTAATGATGTTTTTTTATATACACCTATCTTCCATAAGCATCATCTTTCCCATATCTCACTTAACGTCTTATCATTCGCTTCATATCCATTAATTATTTATTAAAATATTTAATCCAATTAATTATTTCTCGCATATAACACCTCAATTGAATGCCACATAAATCTCAAGAACCATATCATCAAAAAGCTACTCAAGCATCATTTTTTTATACAACCCACCAACATATATATCATCATATTTTGTTTTAAGCAATTTCTTTATATTATTTATATAATATCGATACAACTCATCATTATGTATTTCTGATAAGAATATTTTTGCAATATTATCATCATTATAGACAAAACCACTATTATCTTTTCTAACTAAATAACTCAATGATTTATTATTTGACACAATCACTGGTACATGATATTGATAGGCATCTATAATCACACCACTTTGCGCTATAAACTCATC
>JAAXXA010000523.1 GCA_013334735.1 Bacteroidota bacterium | reverse complement strand
TTATTAAAAAAATAGTTATAGAGTAATCTGGACTAAATATTATTTTTAGTAAATAAATATTTTTTCAATAATATAAAATTTATTATATTTGCGACTAAATAATATTATAAACAAATAAGTGCTGATTTTATTCAGATATGTTCAGAAGGTTTGTAAGGTTCCTGTTCAATCGGAACAAGCATTTCCATATAAATATAATTTTTTTTATTTAAGCTGTAAGTCGCATTATTTGCCATTGCAAGTTCTTGTTGTTTCGCATTCCCAACAAAGCCTTATAAATTTTTTTTGCGTTTTTTTATAGATTTTATCAGATCATATTTTTAAATGCATTGCCTTTTATTAAAATACAATATTACTTTTTAGCCTGCATTATTCTTATTCACAAATTCTCTAAAACTCAATGCATTTGTCATTCTGAGCGTAGCGTAAGAATCTATAATGATAAACATTAGATTTCTCCATAAAGTCGAAATGACAATACAGTCAAGAGTTTTAGAGGATTTTGTGTAAGTTTATGAATTATACAGGTTAGGTTTTTTCTTCATTTAAGGTGGGTATACCAATTGTACAATATAAAATTTAAGATAATGAAAACACAAAAATTAATCATAATATTAAGAAGAGTATTGTATGCTTTTCTTGTTATGAATTATCAAATACTAATTATAAATTCCTTTGCACAAGGTGTAGCCATTAACACTACCGGTGCCGAAGCTGATAATTCTGCATTACTTGATCTAAACAGTACCGGTTCACCCTATAAAGGAACACTTATAACTCGTCTGACCACTGAAAACCGTGATTTAATTGCATCGCCTGCCGAAGGCTTGCTTATTTACAATATTACCACCCAGTGCTACGAGGGGTATAATGCAGCCATTTCCACCTGGGTAGCCTTTGGGTGCATCGGTTGCTTGCCCGGAGCATTAACCGCTTCTGCCGCTTCAGGCATTACCGAAACATCCTTTTCTGCCAACTGGACTGCTTCCGATGGCGCCACTACTTATTATTTAGATGTATCTACTTCAAGCACCTTTGAAAGTTGTATTACAAGTTACAGTAATCTCAATGTAGGCAATGTACTTACGAATAGTGTTACAGGGCTTAGCTGTAATACGACTTATTACTATCGTGTGCGAGCAAACAACACTTGTGGCACAAGCGAAAACTCAAACAAAGCTACGGTAACTTCTACTGCTTGCTGGGCTTGTGGTAACTCTTTATCTATAACTCACACTGGTGGCACAGTAGCGCCTGAAACAAAGACTGTAAACTATGGAACTGTTACAACGAATCTTTCTGGTGCAAGTAAATGCTGGATTTCCCAAAATTTAGGTTCAACTAATCAGGCATCATCAGCATCCGACGCCACCGATGCTGCCGCTGGTTGGTATTGGCAGTTCAATCGCAAACAGGGATATAAAATTGGACCAACACCAACATGGACTATTACTTCTATTAGTGAAACCAGCGACTGGCTTCCGGCTAACGACCCTTGTATCATAGAACTTGGCACAAGTTGGCGAATTCCAACTTATACAGAATGGCTCACTGCTGATGGAGCTCCACAAAACTGGGCTAATTACACCGACACTTACAATTCGGTTTTAAAACTTCATGCTGCTGGGTACCTGAATCCAAATAATGGTGTACTGGGTGAACGTGGTACTTGTGGCTACTCTTGGAGCAGTACACAGACAGATGTTACTTCTGCATGGGATATGTGGTTTCGCAGTAGTGGTAGTTTTCTAAACGGTGATGTTAAGGCTACCGGTTTTCCAATTCGTTGCATCAAAGACAATACTCCTCCAACGTTCTCTTGTGGTAGCTCTTTACCTGTTACCCATACTCTCGGCAATGGTATAGCGCCTGAAACCAAGATTGTAAACTATGGAACTGTAACATCAAGTATTTCAGGAACCAGCAAATGCTGGATTACTCAAAACTTAGGTTCAACCAATCAGGCAACATCTGCAACAGATGCCACAGAAGCCTCAGCGGGTTGGTATTGGCAGTTTAACCGTAAGCAAGGATATAAAGTTGGACCAACTCCATCCTGGACTATTACTTCTATTAATGAAACCAGCGACTGGCTTCCGGCTAACGACCCCTGCACCATAGAACTTGGCGCAGGCTGGCGTATCCCTACCAATACTGAATGGACTGCTGCTATTGGTTCCCCACAAAACTGGGCAAATTATACCGACACTTACAATTCGGTGTTAAAACTCCATGCTGCGGGATACATGCGCGCCAGCAATGGTTCGTTGGATCTTCCCGGTTCTAATGGCTACTGCTGGAGTAGTACGCAGGGTGATAATATTGATGGTTGGTTCATTTACTTCTATAGTAGCGGCAGTGGTAGGGTTAGCGACGATAAGGCTTACGGCTATTCCCTCCGTTGCCTAAAAGATTGAGCGTTTCAGGAAGCAAATTAATTGTTCAATCTTAAATTTAAAGAAATGAAAACAAACAAAATAATCAAAGTTTTAAGAAACATAGTATATGCTTTGCTAATAACTTTTTTTCAATTATCAATTTTCAATTGTTCCGCACAAGGCGTTGCCATAAACACCACCGGCGCTGAAGCTGATAACAAAGCAATGCTTGATGTAAGCGGCGCTTCTCAGGGAGTTCTTTTAAACCGAATGACCACAACAGAGCGAGATGCCATAACTGGAACTATTCCCGAATCGTTGCTTATTTACAATACTACCACCAAATGTTTTGAAGCGTATGTAAACGGGACTTGGAATATTGTATCATGCCCTACAGCCTGCATACCTCCTGCTGCTCCTACAGCTAATGCAGCTTCTGATTTGGGCTGTACGTCGTTCAAAGCCAACTGGAGTGCATCCACAGGAGCAACCTCTTATTATCTCGATGTATCAATCAATTCAGACTTTTCTACCCTTGTAGCCGGTTACAATAATCTAAATGTAAACACTTTAACATCATACAGTGTAACGGGGCTTACTTC
>JAAXXA010000522.1 GCA_013334735.1 Bacteroidota bacterium | reverse complement strand
AAAATAGAGGTTATAAGTCGAACAAAGTCAGCAGTTATAATCTCTATTTTACTTATATCCTTTATTACACTATCAAAAGCTTTTTTTTCCTGAGCTTTAAAACCGCTTGATTTCATTATGTTTAATAAAGTATCGCAATCATACATACATTTGTGGGGTGTAGAGATAATTATCTTTATTAATGATCTAATATTTATATTATTTTTTTCAATTGTCAATACACCAAGCTCCTCTAATACATCATTCGCCGCAATTTTTCCTTCTCGGTATTGATTTATTATCTCTAATAAATCAGGAACAATAATCCTAATAACACCATTACCTTTTAACACTCTATAGCATTCAGAAATAAAGAATATACCTTCATTTTTTGAAAGATGTTCGAGTGTGTGTGATGAATATATAATATCAACAGAATTATCAACCCATGGGAATTTTTTTGTAAGGTTATGTATAAAAATATCAGGATTCCAATCACAACCTATCAGGTGATATTTTTTGTTTAATATTTTAAATAACTTATACTTAGCCAATTTCGCTCCAAATGCATAATCAACATTTACCCAATCAGTAATAACATTAGGCCCACAGCCTAGATTTAATCTTACCATTACTTTTATCCTTTTTCAATATTTTATACTATTTCAACAAATAAAAGGAGAGCACGCTTTAGCACAATATTATTCTAATAAAACAACCGATTCTTTAAATCATATCTAAAATTATTTCTTTAAACATACTTATAATTTGATATTTTTATTTTATCCATATTCCTGATGCGCTATTATTGATAATTTTATCAACTTGTATGGTGGCATAATATGCCATTATTGACGAAATTATAATAGAAGACATAACAACTCCTTGAACTCCATAAATACACCCTAAAAAATATCCCACATATAGGTGAGTTAATGATAAGAATGATAACAATAACTGCAAATAGATCTTACCCATACCATTCAGTATCTGGCTCATAAAAAACAATAATGACATAATCCAAACATATAACCCAACAACAAACGTATAAATCAATGATATTTTCACATCACCACCGACCCATAACTTATAAACATTATCTGAAATCAATACCATAAACAAAACAACAATAATTAAATATAAATTTACTTTAAACATTTTCTTATAAATTCTTTTCATCCACATCATATCTTTCACCACATAAGCTTCCGTAAAAGCCGACCAAAACGGACTATATATAACTGTTGCTATAATCAACACAACCCCCATATACTTAAAAACAATATTATATATAGCCACATCTGAAGAAGTACCAACATGTGCAATTATTATATTATTAACTTGATACAAAACAAATGTTGATAATTGCAAAACAAAAAATTTTATACTTATACTTCCTAAATCTTTCACCAAAGACATATCAACATATTTTATTGATGGACTATACAACTTTAATTGATTATTGAAAAAATATACAGAAGATATAAACAAAATAATAATAGGTGACACACTTATAACAATACTCATATAAATTAAAGAACTTTTATAGCTTTTCAACAACACATTTAAAGCAATCAATGACAACAGTTGAGCTAACATATCAAAAAATGATGCATAAGCCGGCTTTTGATCTGCAACCATAATTGTATGCACTGTTTTCAAAACAAACTGAATACAAAATAAAGTAACCACTATTAATACAATTATTCGCAACTCATCATTTAATACCTTTGATACATTCAATATCTCCGACCAGTTTAAAATCATATTTATTAAACCAAATACAATCCATATCACAAAGAATATTACCATCAACAATGCGTATGTTGTGCTTATATAACACCGAGCAAGAACATGATCATTTTTAGCTTTTGCTTCGGCGAACTTATTTCTCAATCCATTTGTCAACCCAATATCAAAAAAACTAAACCAGCTAATCAATGAAGTAAGTGTCAACCAAACACCATATCGCTCAATATTAATATAATTTATTACAAGAGGCACCATTGCCAAATTAACTAAAACACTGACCAGTTTAATAGCAAACATTGCAGCTATATTATTTCTAGCGAGCACTGTTCTTTTATCACTACAAACAAAATATTTATTATATATTCTTAGCACACAACCAACCATTTACACAATATATTAACATAAAATAAAACTTTATTTAAAGACAAATATCAACATAAACATTTTTTATTCAATTTACTTTACTTATTATAGACACAAATAATATCTATATAAAGAACCAGATAGATACAATGCTTATACATTAAGAAAAAAACACTTTTTATTGTTCCTCACTAAAAAAATAAACCATATCCATTTTCTTTTAGAAAAGCATATCGCTGAGCTTCTTTCAGGTCATATTTTATCATCTCTTTTATCATCTCATCAAGCGTAATCTCGGGAATCCAACCCAGTTCCTTTTCCGCCTTCGACGGATCTCCAAGCAATGTTTCGACTTCGGCGGGACGGAAATAGCGGGGGTCGATGCGGACGATGATATCTCCAGTGCTGAGGACTGAGGACTGAGGACTGAGGGAATCAATAATTCCAAGTTCCTGTTTGCCTGATCCTTCCCAGCGGATTGTGATGCCGAGGACGGCGGCGGATTTTTCGATGAATTCGCGGACGCTGTACTGGACGCCTGTTGCAATGACATAGTCTTTCGGTTCATCCTGCTGCAGCATCATCCACTGCATACGGACGTAATCCTTCGCATGGCCCCAATCGCGTTTCGCATTCAGGTTGCCGATATAAAGACAATCCTCCAGCCCCTGCGAAATGTTCGCGAGCGCGCGGGTGATCTTGCGTGTCACGAACGTTTCCCCTCTACGTGGAGATTCGTGGTTGAAAAGGATGCCGTTGCAGGCATACATGCCGTATGCTTCGCGATAGTTCACCGTTATCCAGTAAGCATAGAGCTTCGCCACAGCATAAGGACTGCGGGGATAGAACGGTGTCGTTTCACGCTGCGGGATTTCCTGAACAAGGC
>JAAXXA010000521.1 GCA_013334735.1 Bacteroidota bacterium | reverse complement strand
TGAAAATAATTATAATTATTTTCATATTTTTTTGTAGGATAAACCTTATTTTGATGTGCGGAAAACACACAATTTTTAATATTTACAAGCGCTAATTATATTCCATTTTTATGGTTAAATATTTACCTTTTGGAAAGGTGTGGAAGGGAGAGATAATTTCTGTTTTTTTACTATTCCTGGTTAAACGTCATGGTGAAACTTCCTGAATAAGTACCGGAGAGAGCTGTGCCCGGAACATGAAGCGTACCACCAACCCGCAAAGGTGTGATAAAGTTACAATCGTTATTTGTTGGAAAGGCAGCGCCATAACCTCCTTTTTCCGTATCTCCAATGTCGAGGGTAAGATTACCTCCATTGCTGCCGTTTAATATTGTGGTAGGTGAAAAAGTAATAATCACACTTCTTCCTTCGCATAGTTTGATTTGGAAAATAGCAGGTTGCGCTGTTGGTATATCTGATAGCAGTACAATATTACCTGTGGATGTTCTGCTACCATCAAATCCAACAGTTACTGTACCTCCCGAACCTCCTGTAACGCAGAAAGTACCAAAATGTATTGCCTGAGTGGCTATCGCTGTAATTGTCCTTTGTGGTAATACCGGTTGAGAAAAAGAAAAATTGACATAAGTGAATAGAATTATTGTTAAAAAAAATAATTCAAAAAAAATCTTTTTCGAGTTCAATGTTTTCATAGCCTTCTTCTTTTATTGTCACCCTGAATATTTTTGCAATGAGGATATGTGCAATAGGAATCAATTAATTTTTTACTTAAACAGAAACGAAGCGTTTATTTAAACACTTCGTTTCTGTTTGATTTTGATTGAAGTTAAAATGTGCAATATTTAATTTAAGTTGAAGCGCACATTTTGCTTTTAATTAACTTATTTTATATCCAACTCTCCTTCGGCAATAACAACAGGTTTTGTATTCTCTTGGTTGGTTACATATTTTACTTTTAATTTACCGTTTTGCAATGCGCTTGCCGTGGTATTGTTTAATCTTACAACAACATTTCTTTTAGTAATGTCAGTATAAACTCCAACACCTCTTACTTTTCCAATTTCAAAAGTTTTACCTACTGTTGGAGTGCATTCAATTACAATATCTCCATATAAAGAAATATTACCTGTTCTGTTTATTGTAAGTTTAAGGCTTTGTATAGTATCTCGTTTTATTTCCAATTTTAAATCGCTTAGTGTTGACGTAGCTTTTGCATCGCCTGAATGAATTATTACAGGAATACTCATACCGTAAATAGGGATTAATTTTACGGCTAATAATGTAGTATCCTGAGGTTTGTCATCCATTCCAAGCGGTTCGCTTTTGTTTTCGGATCTGAAATATAAATGCGAACGATATTCGCCAGCTAACATATCAGGTTTTCTTTTGCATTGTAACATTATAACCTGAGGTTCACCCGGAGCCAGAGTTACTTTACGCGGAAATATCCTTAGAAAAGGGTCTGCAAACATTTGCCCGGGACCAGGAGTTTCTACAGATACAAAACTTCCATCTTCTTTCATTTGGTATTGTATGAAAGAGATAAAATATATTGCTGTATCTTTACCTATATTCACTAAATTGAGTTCTTCTTTTTGTTTGGTTCCTTCAAAAACCACACGTCTTGGTGTTATTAACAAATCGCCTTGAGCTAAAGATTGAAAGATTAAACCTAACATGCAAATTAGTATCGTTAAAATTCTTTTCATTGTATAGTTTTTTATTGATTATTATTGATTATTTGAAAAATTAAACAAATCTTTTGTTTTTAATAAATGAATATTTCTTGTTGCTATGCTGCTTGTCTGTTTTTTTTAATAGAATAATTTTTATTTATTTGGTTAACTTGTTGTTTATACTTTGTTTTTTTCTAAAAGTTACACGAAATTTTAAATAATAATGTAACCTTTTTTTGTTGAACTTTAAAATTATTTTAATACAGAAGCACAAAAATATATATACATTTTATGTTCAAATGCAAATATACAAAAAGTTATAAACAAATGATTGTTAATTATCTGAATTTCCAAACTATTTTGTGTTACTACTTGATGTTACGCAATTTGCTCAGCCTCCACCATGGCGGAGCGGAGGTAAATAAAATTTATTTGTAAATAACAGTATCTTTTTAAAGAGATTCCTCACTATTGTTCGGAATGAGGAATCTCTTTTTTAATTATATTTGCGTAACATAATTTATCACTATATACTTAAAGTGAAAGTTGTTTTTTAAAATAATAAAAAAGGAAAGCCAAAAAATTAGAACTTTCCCTTTTTAGAATAAGTAAGCTATATTTTTAGTTGTAGTTTACCGTAACATCGAATGTGCCTGCATAAGCTCCGGCAACTTGCGCTGCCGATACATGTAAGGTGCCGCCAACTGAAAAATCATCTGTTCCAGTTCCGCTAAGAGAACCTATAAGACCGTCAACAGCTTTTGAAACTGGTCTTGCAACAAGTGTGTTAATCGTCATGGTTTCGCCTCCTCCTGCTGTTACAATAATAGTTGCGGGTAATACAATTGCATAATCATACAAAGGTTCTCCAACCACATGGTATGCAGCATTGGTAGAAAGAGGCGCCATAGTTGAAAGTTGAACTCCACCTGTAGTAGTACGCGTATTAGTTGTTGAAAGAATACATGTGCCGGGAGTTGCAGCAAGTACCGACATAGTACCCATGTGCAGAACTGAAGTTTGGGTTAATGTAAGAGGTACAATAATTTTTGCACCTGCTGTAGTTCCTGTTACTGTTGATTGAGCGAAAGTTATGTTTGTGATACCTGCCATTAAAACAACAGCTGATAGAATAATAATTGTCTTTTTCATAATTTTTTGATTAAATTGATTTAATGATTGAGTTTTGTTGCATATAAAAATTGTTTTCCACTATAATATAATGATAAACAAAACGGATCGCTATGCTACTTACCTGTGTGTTTGTGCTAAAATTTTACATTATTTGGCGAAGTTTCAAGTTAAAAA
>JAAXXA010000520.1 GCA_013334735.1 Bacteroidota bacterium | reverse complement strand
AACATTTTTAAAGGCAAACAATCTATATGAATCACTGGCTTATGCCGAAGCAATTCCAAAATATGTAAGTGTGCTTAATAAAGACAGCACTGTGACCGATGCCCTTATTAAACTTGCCGATTGTTACAGGCTTACCAATGATGTTGAAAATGCTGAGAAAAGCTATGCTCTTATTATTAAAAAGGGTATAGGAAAACCCATTCATCAATTTTATTATGCACAAGCATTGATGTCGTCCGGCAAATATGCCGAAGCTGAAAAAAACATGGCTGCTTACAGGGCGGATGAAAGGGGCGAAACTTTTGCTAAAGCGATTGATCACATTAACAAATTTTTTAAAGACAGTGCGTATTACAAAATTAAAAGAGAATCATTCAATTCAAAACAAAATGACTTTTCTCCCGCATTATGGAATGATGAAATTGTCTTTACATCTTCAAGGACAAGAGCGAATTTAGTTGATTATAAATATTCATGGACAGAAAATAATTTTTTTAAAATTTACACAACGTCAAAAGATACAAATGGAGAATATAAACGTGTTCATCGTTTTGCTCCGCGTTTACAGAAAAAATATAATGACGGTCCATTATGTTTCAGTAATGATGGAAAAACTATATATTTCACAAGGAATAATATAAATGGATCCAAATCTGAAAAATCCTCTGATGGCAAAGTGAATCTGCAGTTGTACAAAGCTATTATTAATAAAAAAGGTAATGGTTATGAATATCCGTCTGCATTTGAATATAATAATAAAGAGTTCAATTTTGCCCATCCAGCAATCAATTCAAACGGCAGCCGATTATATTTTTCTTCCGATATGCCCGGTGGGGCAGGAGGGATGGATTTATGGATGTGCAATAAGGAAGGTGATTTCTGGGGAAAACCTCAAAATCTTGGTAATTTAGTTAACACAAAAAGTAATGATGTTTTTCCAACTGTTTCAGGAAATATTTTGTATTTTTCTTCCAACGGTTTAGAAGGAATCGGCGGGTTGGATATTTTCTGGGTGTTGCTCGACTCAAACGGATTACCTAAAGGTAATGTAGTTAATTTTGGGGTACCGATGAATAGCCCTGCCGATGATTTTGGCATTTCATTTAATAAAGATGAAAAATCAGGTTACCTGAGTTCAAACCGCAAAACACTTAATATGGATGACGACATTTATTCTTTTGTGGTGAATAAACCTCCTAAACAACCATACAAAATATTAGTCGAAGATAGTATTTCAGGAAATTTACTGATTTCTGATATCTCAATAAAGAATATACAAAGTGGCGAAATGACCGGGTTAAAAGATAGTAGTGGTACTTATATACCTGAGCTTTTTCCGGATAACAACTATGCTATTGATGCCAATTCAAAAGATTATCATTCAAAAAGCGGTATAGCATATTCACCGGCTTCTGATGCTAATCCTTTCGAAATCAAGCTTACTAAAATAAAAGTCTATGTTTGTTTCGGATTTGTTTATGAGAAAGGAGGCACGCAGCCCCCTATAGATAGTGCTTTGGTGATTATAACCGATGATAAAGGGGAAAAAGTTTGTGAGCAATATTTTACTGATATAAATGGAAAATATATTGCATGCACTTTAAAACCTTCTGTAGAATATACTGTTACTGCAAGTAAAAGAGGATATTTTACTAACTCCATTACATTTAACACTTTACCGGCTGATGGAAGATTGGAAAATATTTATCTTGATAAAATTGTGATTGGAAAAGCTATTAAAATTGAGAATATCTATTTTGATTACGACAAATATAATATTCGTCCTGACGCAGCTGTTGAACTGGATAAAATTGTAAAAGTATTAAAAGAAAATCCTGATATAATAATAGAATTAGGTTCCCATACCGACTGCCGCGGTCCGGCAATTTACAATATTTGGCTTTCTGATTGCCGTGCAAAATCTAGCGCTGCATATATAGTAAGTATGGGCATTGATTCAACCCGAATTACCGGGAAAGGTTATGGCGAAACTCAGTTAGTGAATGACTGTAAATGCGAAGGTTATTTTGTGTCTAAATGTACAGAGCAGGAACATCAGATGAATCGTCGTACCGAATTTAAAGTTACAGGCTATGTAAAAGGAATCGGAGAGGTAAAGATTGATAGCAAGCAATGATTTATCCAATGATTTTGAACTAAAAGGAATAAAAAAACCGCCCATATAGAGCGGTTTTTTATTAAAATTAAAAGTAGTTTAAACGTGTCCTTGTGCAATCATAGCGTCAGCTACTTTTACAAATCCACCAATGTTTGCGCCTTTTACGTAATTTACGAAGTCACCTTCTTTACCGTATTTTACACAAGTTTTGTGAATGTTAACCATAATCTGATGTAATCTCTGATCTACTTCTTCTCTTGTCCAGTTTAGTCTCATTGAATTTTGGCTCATTTCAAGACCTGAAGTTGCTACACCACCTGCATTTGCTGCTTTTCCGGGGCCATAAAGTATTTTGTTCTCGATAAATACTTCAACAGCTTCGGGAGTTGAAGGCATATTAGCTCCTTCAGAAACACAGATACATCCGTTTGTAATTAAAGTTTTTGCATCATTACCATTAAGTTCGTTTTGTGTAGCGCTTGGTAATGCTATGTCGCATTTAACACCCCATGGAGTTTTCCCTGCAACGTATTCACAACCATATTTTTTTGCATACTCTTCAATTCTTCCTCTTTTTACATTCTTAAGTTCCATTACATAAGCAAGTTTTTCAGCATCTATACCATTTTTATCGTAAATGTAACCGTTTGAATCGGAAAGAGTAACTACTTTACCACCTAATTCGGTAGCTTTCTGAGTGGCATATTGCGCAACATTACCTGAACCTGATACAACAACAGTTTTTCCTTTAAAGCCTTCATTTATTGTAGAAAGCATTTCTTTTGCGAAGTAAACTTGCCCGTAACCGGTAGCTTCAGGACGAATAAGACTTCCGCCCCATTCTAAACCTTTTCCTGTTAATACGCCGG
>JAAXXA010000519.1 GCA_013334735.1 Bacteroidota bacterium | reverse complement strand
GTAATTTAACCAGTTCAGAGTATAATATATAAAATGTGTTCAGGCAAAAAAAAATGCCCGATAACATATCGGGCATTTTTTATTATTAGTAATTATTTTTTTAATCTACATTATCATGAAGAAAAGAATTATTCTGCTTTAGCTCCACTTTTTTATCATCATCTTCATTTAACGAAAAGCGTGATATGTTTGATTCGGATGAAGGAATGACATTAGTGAGAGTTATGTTTTTCCTGACAAAAGCAGGTTCTTTTTCGTATTCGGCAACTCCCTGAGGTGTTTTTATTTTCATGCTAAGCTCTCTAAGCCTATTCTTGCGTTCGTTGGTTCTTTCAAGAATTTTTGAATTGGTTTCGCTTATTGCTGTTTCCTTTTCAGTACTATTTTCAACAATTTTATTGTCTTCAGTTCTAAAAACAATTACAGGCTCGTTCAGGTAATTATTTGGTTGCTCAACAGGTGTTTTATCTGATTTTAAAAATGGTTCGAGATCATAAATTCTGGATTCATTATCAGATTGTGCCCATTTTTTTGTATCTTCAATAACCACGTCTTGTGGAATTAAAGTTTTATTGATTAAAGTGAAATTATTAATATCATCAGATATATCGGGAATGAAAGACTCTTTAATTTCCGGTTTATTTTCTGCTTCCAGAGATGTAACATTTTTTTCTTTAGGTTTTGCAGTTGCAGGATAATCGTAAGATTCAGCTGAATTAAAACCGGTAGCAACAAGTGTAACACCTATCATGCTTCCAAGAGATTCATCAATGCCGTTACCCCAAATAATTTCGGCAGTAGATCCGGATGCATTCTGAATATATTCAGTAATTTCGGAAACTTCATCCATTGTAATTTCATCTTTTCCTGAAGCGATATAAAGTAGAATGTTACTTGCTCCAATGATTTGATTATCGTTTAATAATGGAGACGACAAAGCCAGTTCAACAGCTTTAAGAGCTCTGTTTTCGCCTTCTGCAAAACCGGAACCCATAATAGCTACTCCGCTATTTTTCATAACAGTTTTAACGTCTTCAAAATCCACGTTAATATAACCGGGAACGGTAATTATTTCGGCAATACCTCTGGCAGCATTAGTAAGGATGTTATCCGCTTCACCAAAAGCTTTCGAGAGAGAAAGATCTCCGTGAAGTTCTCTGAGTTTATCGTTGCATATAACAAGTAAGGTATCAACATTTTTTCTTAATTCTCTGATTCCCTCTTCTGCCTGTAATCTTCTTTTTCTTCCTTCAAAAGAAAAAGGAATAGTAACAATAGCAACAGTAAGAATCCCCATTTCTTTAGCAGTAGCAGCAATTACGGGAGCAGCGCCGGTGCCTGTTCCTCCGCCCATTCCTGCTGTGATGAACAACATTTTTGTGTTCTTTTCAAGCAAACTTTTAAGTTGATCGATGTTTTCGATAGCGGCATTTTTACCAACGGCAGGTATTGAACCGGCTCCTCTGCCTTCGGTTAAACTTGCGCCTATTTGAACTTTTTCGGGAACAGGGCTAATATCAAGAGCTTGTTCATCGGTATTACAAACGATGAAATCAACACCTTTAATGCCTTGTTTGTACATGTGATTAACGGCGTTGCTACCACCGCCTCCAACGCCAATAACCTTAATTATAGAAGATTGGCTTTTCGTAGGTTCAAATTCTATCATATTTGTCATGTTGTATTTTGAAAAGCTAAAAGTAAATAATTGATATAAGAAAAATTAAGGGTTTGTCATTAATTTATTAACAAGTATTTTGATAAAAATGTTAATATTTAAAGATTAAAAAATTTGTTTAAGAACAATTAATAATTATTAATTTGTTCCGCCATCTTCAAAAAACTCTTTACTTTTTGCAAAAATTTTATCAAAAAAACTTCCTTTTGTCTTTCGTGAATGTGTTTGAACAATATTTTTATTGATAGGTTCTTCGTTAATAGTTTCTTTATTTTCAATCTTTTTTAAGCGTTCGAAACCTTTTAAAACAAGTCCCACACCGGTTGCATACATAGGGCTTGCAATTTCATCTGAAACGCTTTGCGCAAGGTGTTCGTTTGGGTATCCGATTCTTGTATCTATTCCCGTATTAAATTCTGTAAGTTGGGCTATATGTTTCAATTGAGCGCCACCACCCGTAAGTACAATACCGGCGATAAGTTTTTTATCGTATCCTGAATTTTTTATTTCATAGTAAATATGATCAACTATTTCTTCCATTCTTGCCTGAATGATATTTGCAAGATTTTTCAAAGATATTTCTTTAGGTTCTCTTCCCCTAAGTCCCGGAATTGAAACTATTTCTTCATCTTTGTTTTCGCTGGCTAATGCCGAACCGAATTTTATTTTTAATGCTTCAGCCTGACTGCGAATAATGTTACATCCTTCTTTTATGTCTTCGGTAATTACGTTTCCACCAAATGGAATTACGGCAGTATGACGAATTATTCCATCATGAAATACTGCAATATCGGTTGTGCCGCCACCAATGTCAACGAGAGCAACTCCTGCTTCTTTTTCTTCATCACTTAGGACTGCATCCGAAGAGGCAAGGGGTTCTAAAATAAGTTCTACAACTTCGAGTCCTGCTTTGCTCACGCATTTTTGAATATTTTTTTCTGCTGCCACCTGACCGGTTATAATATGGAAATTTGCTTCAAGGCAAATACCTGACATGCCTATAGGATCTTTAATACCCGGTTCTTTGTCAACAATATATTCCTGTGGAATAACATGAATAATTTCTTCGCCGGGTTGCATAACAACTTTATACATATTTTCAACAAGGCAATCTACATCTTCTTGTTTTATTTCGTCGTCTAAAGAGTTACGCATAATGTTTCCCCTATGCTGAATGCTTTTAATATGTTGTCCTGCAATACCAACATTTACAGCGCGAATATTTACTCCCGATTTTTGCTCCGCTTCTTCAACGGCAGCTCTAATGGATTGTATAGTTTTTTCAATATTTGCAACTACACCGCGAGTTACACCGATA
>JAAXXA010000518.1 GCA_013334735.1 Bacteroidota bacterium | reverse complement strand
GTGAAGTGATAAGACCGGGAATATATAAGGTATATAATACCAAAATAAATATTTTAGAAGCTCTTGGAATGGCTGGAGATCTTACAATATATGGAAATAGAAAAGATATAATGCTTATTCGTCAAAATTTACCCGGTAAATACACATTCATTAATCTTACAGATAGAAATATTCTCAACTCCAATTATTTTTATTTGCAACCTAATGATATTCTTTATATTAAACCCAATAAATCAAAATTTTTCGGAACAATCCCATTTCCTTTTGCAACAGTTTTAAGTACTATAACAACTCTTATTCTTGTTCTAAACTATGTTTCTAAGTAAATATTAATTTCTTATTTAAAATGACCGATAATAATCAGGAAAAAATAATTAATAAAAATAATGATAGTAATGATATTGATATCCTTACTGAAATTGTAAAGATAAGCCATTATTGGAAATTTTTTGTAATAAGTGTTTTTATTTCTCTAATTATTGCTTTCTTATATAACAGATATAATCCTCCCATTTATAAAGCTACTTGTAAAATTATCGTTAAAGATAATGCTAAATCAACTACAAATAATTTATTGGAAGAATTTAATTTATTTGGTAATAAAACCAATATTATCAATGAAATAGGCATTTTAAAATCAAAATCATTATCCAGAAAAACTGTAAATGATTTAAAGCTGTATATTTCTTATTTACGCCCAACCGATAAACTTAATAGAACAGTTGAAATATACAAAAATTGTCCTTTTGTTGTTGAAATTGATTCAAATCATATACAACTCCTTGAAAATACAGTGTATATTCAGATTATTTCTAAAGATAAATACAAACTTGAAATTAAAAATATTCAGGAAAATCCAACGTACTTTGATTTTAAAAAACAGAATTTTGAATATTTAAATCCTATTATCGGTAAAAACGATATTACGCGAGTTTTGAAATTTGGAGAACAATTTAATGATCAAAATTATTCTTTCAGAATAAAACTTAATACTGAATTTAAAAATGAGATTAACTTTGAAAAAGTATATCAGTTTGTTATTGAAGACCCTCTTACTTTGGGTGCAAATTTCGCATCGTATATTGAAGTTTCTCCAATAGAAAAAGATGCCTCTATACTTGAAATTTCTTTGAAGTCAAATGTTACCCAAAAAGCAATTGATTTTTTAAACAAATTAAGCGAAAATTATATCAACAGTGGTTTGGAAGAAAAAAACACAACAGCATTTAATACACTTAATTTTATTGATAATCAGCTAAGCGGAATAACCGACTCATTAACCTTGGTTGAAAATGTTCTTGAGAATTTTAGATCCGAAAATAAAATAATAAGTATTTCTGATGAATCAAAACTAGCTTTTGATAAAATAACAGAGCAAGATAAATCAAAAGCGCTTCAAAATATTGAAATAAGATATTATGAATATATATTGGACTATTTAAAGGCAAATAATGATTTTGCCGATATAGTAGCCCCTGCAACTATGGGTATAACTAATAGTTCAATGAATTTGCTTGTTACATAATTAATAACTCTCTCACAGGAAAAAACAAAACTTACAGTCAATTCTACTGAAAAAAACCCTTATTATACAGCAATTGAAAACGATATTAAATCTGCGAAGAATGCTTTGTTGGATAATATTAATAATTCTTTGAAAATTTCTAAAATAAACCTTAATGAAATTAATAAAGAAATTGCTAAAACCGAAGTTGAGATAAATAAAATCCCCAAAAAAGAAAGACAATTATTAACTATTCAAAGAAAATTTAATGTAAGCGATGCATCTTACAGCTATCTATTACAAAAAAAAGCGGAAGCTTCTATTGCCAGAGCCTCAAATATAGCTGATAATAAAATCATAGATAAAGCTGAAATTATTGAAAAAACTCATCCTAAAAAAACTATTATATATTTAATTGCATTAATTGTTGGCTTATTTATACCTCTTTTGATAATCAAAATTTTCGATTTTGTCAATTATTCTATTCGGGATAAAAGTGATATTGAATCAAATTCATCTTTTCCATTACTCGGAGCAATTGCTTTTAGCAAGTATCCTTCGCCTCTTGTAGTTATTGATAATCCAAGATCAATGGTTTCTGAAACCCTTAGGTCTGTTAAAGCAAATATTGATTTTATTGCATCTAATAAAAAAAGTAAAGTAATTGTTTTTACCTCTACTATTAGTGGAGAAGGCAAAACTTTTTGTTCTATTAATCTTGCATGCGCTTTTGCTCTTTCCGATAAAAAAACAATACTTATAGGCGCTGACCTTAGGAAGCCTAAAATTTTTCAGGATTTTAATTTAACAAACGATAAGGGGCTTACTTCATATTTAATTGGTAAAATGCAATTGCATGAAGTTCTTAACGAAACAACTATAAAAAATTTAACTGTTCTTACCGCAGGTCCTATACCACCTAATCCTTCAGAATTACTTGCTAGTGATAAAATGACAGATCTTATTGAAATATTGAAAGAAACATATGATTATGTTATTTTTGATACAGCTCCCATAGGTATCGTTACTGATGCATTATTTATAATGAGAAATGCTGACGCAAATATTTATGTTCTCCGTCATAATTACACGAATAAAAAAGTTTTAAACGATTTGGATGATATTGCAAAAACTTCAGGAATTAAAAATCTTTTTCTGATTTTAAATGGTGTAACTTATAAAAAGAAAAAATACGGAGGTTACTATAATCGTTACGGTTATGTTTATACTTATAATGAAGGATATTATGAGGAATAAGTAAATTATTAATTGAAGGTGTAATTATATATGGTTGGAACAAAAGAAATATCTGTGGCAGATGAAGATAATACTACCTTTTCATTAATATGTGAATTTATAAATAATTCAGCCTTTAAAGTTGTTAATTCTTCTAATTTTTATTCAGAATTAAATGAAAGTATAAAAAAAAGACCTCCAGATATTATTCTGTTAAGTGCCACTTTAGATGAACGGAAGAAAGATAAATATTCCCC
>JAAXXA010000517.1 GCA_013334735.1 Bacteroidota bacterium | reverse complement strand
GTTATTTTTCGTTGGACTACCGAAGAAGCTAAGCCAATCATATCAAAATCAGGCTGTTAACGCAGCAAAATTGTTTTTCAAGACAGTACAAGGTTCAAAGCTCATAACAGAACAGATCGAGCGGCCAAGACCAGAACATAAGCTGCCCAACGTGCTGAGCAAGGAGGACGTTGCAGCTATACTTCAGGCATCACAGAATCTCAAACACCGTACGATGTTGAGCTTGATTTATGCCTGTGGTCTTCGACGGGGAGAGTTGTTGAATCTCAAACCTGAGAATGTTGATGCGAAAAGGCATTTATTGATAATAGTCAATGCAAAAGGGAAAAAAGACAGAGTCATTCCCATATCGGACAAAGTGATTGTAATGTTGCGGGAATACTATAAAATATATCGCCCCAGGATTTGGTTATTTGAGGGTCAGGAACCTGGTACACAGTACAGCGAAACCAGCTTGCAAAAAGTGTTAAAACATGCACTCGATCATGCAAAAATCAAAAAACCAGTAACGCTTCATTGGTTGCGGCACTCTTATGCAACACATTTACTGGAAGCGGGAACTGATCTTCGATACATACAAGAGCTATTAGGGCATAAGAGCAGTAAGACGACGGAAATCTATACCCACGTATGCGAAAAGAGTTTACTAAAAATTTCCAGCCCCTTTGATAATTTGTAAAAAATATTGTACACCTCAAAGGTGTATAAAGTATACCAGAATAGCTGGCTTTATACACCTTTTGGCGGGATATGGTGCATAGATAAAGGAGTTAGCTTTCATTTTAAAAAATTAAAAAACGATAAATTATGTCATACTTAGGAATTTCAGTAAAAGAAGCGATAAATAATATTAACAACAGCGTTAATGGTTGGTATTTACCTGCAATTCAACGTCCTTACGTTTGGGGAAGTAGATATGAAAATGAAATGTATATATGCAAGTTATTTGACTCAATTCTAAAGGGCTACCCGATTGGTGGATTAATCATATGGAATACAGAAGAAGAAGTTCCTTATAGAGAGTTTATTGCCAATTATATACCTGGCGAAATACAGAAACTGGTAGACAAAGGATTGCATGGAAGAAAAGATAAATGGTTAATTTATGATGGACAGCAAAGGCTTCAAACTTTATATAGTTGCCTTAGACACACATTCAATGAAAAAATATTAATTTATGATTTGTTATTTGATTTAACAAACGGAAATGACCCCGATGAAACAGGGTTTTCGTTTGTTTCAAAAAATTCAATTGTAGACTGGCATTTCATTAGAATGAATGAAATATTCTCAAAATTGCCTGATGATGACAAAAGAACTTATCGCAAAAATATTTTAAGTAGTTTTAATGGCATTTCAGATAAAGAAGAAGAATTAGTTGAAAGAAGTGTCGATATATTATGGGACATATTTGTAAAAACTGAAACTAAGTCATTAGCATATTTCCCAATAAAAACATCTAATGAAAAAATCGTAAATGAGGTTTTTGAAAGACTTAATACAGGTGGTATGGCTCTTTCATTAGCAGATATACTTTTTTCAAAAATCAAAGCAGACTATTTTGATTTTGAAGAAGAACTTCAAGGTTGTTCAAAGAAAATTTATGATTCCACAGGAAAAGGTTATTTGTTTAGTGCCTATGGCGTATTACAATTATTGCATTTAATTGTTAAAAAAGGCGTCAGAATTGACCCCAAGAAAGTAAAAAACACGGAAATAGTTGAATTTAAAACATCTTGGGATAAATTGGAAAAACCACTAATTTCCTTCTTTACTGATTATTTATGGGGACAATTTAAAATAAACAATAGTTCAATTATTCCAAGAAACCTTGCGTTATTGCCTATTATGGTGTATTTCTATGAAGTTTTTAATAAGGGATTTGTTTTCAAAAACTTCAACAGTGAGAATCTGAAGAGAATAAACCAATATTTTATTAAATCGCAGATTAATGATTGGAATTTACAAAGCTATGCCGATAATTTTACAAGAATAATAAAAGAAAAATCGTTAAAAACAAATGAATTATTTGATTTTCCTTTGGCAGAAATTGAGACTAATATACTTGAAAGAAAATTGAGAAATATTGAGATACATGAACAAACATTTACAGGTTATGTTTGGTTTACTTTAAAAATTCTCACGCCACAAAGAACATATCAATTTGAACCAGATATACAAGGTCGATTTAATCCTGAAATAGACCATATTTTCCCAAGGAAATTGAAAGATAGAACGCCTGAATACGAAAATAGTGTAGATATTGTATGGAATATGCAACCAACAAAAGGAGAAATTAACGGGTATAAAACGAATATTCATCCAAAAGAGTTTTTCACAGACAAGGCTCAAAATAAAAATGGAGAATCAATTGTAGGAAGTAAATATATTTCTGATTATGACTTTCTTTTCCCAATAAATCAGGACAAGAAAGTTGATTTTACAAATGATATTTGGATTAAGCCAATTGACTTTATCAAAAACAGACGTCTTGAGATGATTAGCTTTTTGAAGAATAAATATGACATAATTTTAAAAACAAATGAAGACAAAACAAAAAACGAAAACTAACAGGCGGTATATTTTATTGCCGAAATTGTGCGGGTATCAGCGTTTCTGCATCTAATAAACTTTCGTGTAACTTGACAGGACGGTGCTTCGAAATCGGCAACAAAAACATACCGCCAATCCGTTATATGCAAGCCTAAAAAAACTGACCAACATTAGACAACAAAAGACAAAAGCAAATGCCAATTACAGAAGCAGAAATAGAGAAACTTATTAGTTGCACAAAGATGTTCATGAATCATGTTCACTTTGTGCAACAATCTTTTAATCTGCTTCCAGATAAAAAACATTATGGTACTTGTATAAATTATTTGGACTTACAAGAGTTTCGTAATGAGTTCTGTGAGGAATTGGTAAATACTATCTCTGAATGGGTATATAGTCAAAAGAAAGCAGCCGAAGTAATAGATCAGATGTTAAAAGAAGGACGGAGTT
>JAAXXA010000516.1 GCA_013334735.1 Bacteroidota bacterium | reverse complement strand
CACGTATGATTAAACTTTCCATTTTACTGTTTTGATTCAGTTTTCAAAAATAGCTATTAAAAATTATAAAATAATATTTTTTATAAAAAAACGAAATAATTTATCTTATGATGCGACAACAAGCTAATCAATCAATACTCCAAGTAGCCCCGTCCTTAGTATCTTTAACACTTATACTAAGTTTTGCAAGCTCGTCTCTTATCTTATCGGAAGTTGTGTAATCCTTATTGATTTTGGCATTCTGACGTAGCGATAGCAGTAAATCCATAAGCCCATCGGTTATGTTATTTTCAGCGATTGTTTTTTCTTCTTTTAATCCTAAAATATTTATTGCAAAATCTTCAAATATTTTTTTCAATAGATCAATGTCTGCGTGGGATAAATTTTCTTTACCATCGTTTGCCGAATTAATTATTCTTACAGCTTCAAACAAAGTAGAAATAACCATAGGACTATTGAAATCGTCATTCATGGCATCATAACAATCCTGTTGTAATTTCGCAATATTGTTGTTTGAATTTACTGCCGGTTTTATTTTTTTTAATGTTTCCAATGCCTGCATCAATTTTTTCAAACCTTTTTCGGCAGCCTGAAGCGCTTCATTTGAAAAATCAAGCGTGCTGCGATAATGAGCCTGTAAAATAAAAAAACGTATGGTCATTGGGCTATAAGCCTTTTCTAAAGATTTGTTCGAGCCTGTAAAAAATTCGCTTAGTGTAATAAAATTGCCAAGCGATTTGCCCATTTTCTGCCCGTTAATGGTGATCATATTGTTGTGCATCCAATATTTAACCGATTCTTTACCATTGGCAGCAACCGATTGCGCTATTTCGCATTCGTGATGCGGAAACAAAAGATCCATACCTCCCCCATGTATATCGAATTGTTTGCCTAGGTATTTGGCGCTCATGGCTGAACATTCCAGGTGCCAGCCCGGAAAGCCTACACTCCATGGCGAAGTCCATCGCATGATATGTTCGGGAGAAGCTTTTTTCATCCTGTCCTTCAAGGTCTCTGGTATTCGACATAAGGTCTTCGAGTACTCTGCCGGAAAGCTTACCGTAATTATATTTTTTGCTGTAACTTTCTACATCAAAATACACGGAACCATTAGATATATAAGCAAACCCGGCTTTCAGAATTTTTTCTACCATATCCATTTGCTCAATGATATGTCCTGATGCGCGAGGCTCAATACTTGGTCGTAACACATTTAATTCATCCATAAAAAGATGATAGCGGTCAATGTAATACTGCGCTACTTCCATAGGCTCAAGCTGCTCCAGACGAGCTTTTTTAGCAATTTTATCTTCCCCAGCATCCGCATCATTTTCCAAATGTCCCACATCTGTAATATTGCGAACATAGCGAACTTTAAACCCTGTATGTTTAAGATATCTGAAAATTAAATCGAATGTAATAGCAGGACGCGCATGACCTAAGTGTGGATCACCATAAACTGTAGGACCACATACATACATGCCTACGAATGGAGAATTTAAAGGCTCAAATTTTTCTTTTTTTCTGCTTATAGTATTAAAAACAACAATTTTATTTTCCATTTTATTTTATTTGAAACCACAAAATAAAAGATTTTTTACAAATATCCGTCAATAATTTTTGTTTCCTTAATTTAATAATATTTAAAGAAACATTATCTCTTTTTGTCCAAATATTTCTTATTTTATGTAATTATAAGTGTTAAAAATTCAAAAGTATATTTTTGTATTAGCTAAAAAAAATTAATTTTGCCTATTGTTGTTAACTAAATAACAAATAAATATAAAATATATAAGCATGAAAAAACTTCTTATTGTAGGAGCTGTGGGACAAATTGGATCAGAGCTAACCATGGAATTACGAAGAATTTATGGCAACGATAATGTTATAGCCAGTACACGTAAATCACCTCCATCTGAAAAGGTATTAAAATCAGGACCTTTTGAATATTTTGATATTGTGAACAGACAAGCAATGTATGATGTATGCAAAAAATACAATGTTGACTGCATCGTAAATATGGCTGCTATTCTTTCTGCTGTTGGCGAACAGAATCCTATGATGGCATGGGATATCAATATGAACGGACTTATAAATGTGCTCGAAATAGCCCGTGAAATGAAAATGGAACAAGTAGTTGTTCCCAGTTCTATTGCAGTATTTGGTCCGGGGACTCCTTTGGATTGCGCTCCTCAGGAAACTGTTTTGCACCCATCTACTATGTATGGAATTACCAAGGTTGCAGGCGAATTAGTTTGCGATTATTATGTAAAAAAATATAATCTGGATGCACGCGGATTACGTTATCCAGGTATCATCAGCAATGAAACATTACCCGGCGGCGGAACTACCGATTACGCTGTTGCTATTTATTATGATGCCGTTAAATATGGAAAATATACATGTTTTGTAAAAGAAGACACACGCTTACCTATGATGTATATGCCCGACTGCCTTAAAGCTACTGTTGATTTAATGCAAGCTGACTTTTCAAAATTAAAACACCACAGCGATTTCAATGTTGGCGCTATGAGTTTTTCCGTGAAAGAAATGGCAGATAATATCAAAAAATATATTCCCGGATTTGAAGTAGAATATAAACCCGATTTTCGTCAGGCTATAGCTGATAGCTGGCCAGATGCTGTTGATGACAAAACTGCCCGTGAAGAATGGGGATGGAAACCAAGCTACGACCTTGATGCAATGACACAAGATATGCTTAAAGTTATAGGAGAAAAACATAAACAAGGATTAATATAAGTAGAAAGTTCATAATACTTCGACTACGCTCAGTAAAAGAGTTGAAAGTTCATAAAGTAAAAAATAAAAACTTTATAACTAATAACCAATAACTTAATAACTAAACAACCAATAACTTAACAACCAAACAACGAATAACCTAAAAAAAAATATATGCAAAATAAAATGAAAGCGTTTCTGGGAGAAGAACTACAGAAACTTCAGGAACAAAAATTGTTCAAAACTGAACGAATTATTGAAAGCCC
>JAAXXA010000042.1 GCA_013334735.1 Bacteroidota bacterium | reverse complement strand
CCTGTCATAGGCGTATTTGTTTCCATGAATCTCTCGGGCAGCTCGAATAAATTCTTCAGCAGTTTTTTTCATTTTCCCACTGCAAATAGGACAACCACTTCCCCTTAAATGGTCATGTGGTCTTTGCGAAAATTCATAATTGTGTTTTTTGCAGATTATGATTACTTTTTCGGAAGCATATACATGTATGATTTTGGAATAGTCATATTGGTCGCCATGAACAGCAGTAGCTTTTTCTATAAAGTCAAATGGCGTTAATCTTTTCATGTCTTTTATTTTTTTGTCGTCTCAAGTTTAGGGTCGTCATAGCCTGACCGCTAACTCATTTATAATCCTACCTTTGTTTCGGTTTACCTAAGTATTACTATCCAATTACCAAACCTTTCAGTAAATATTATTTTTCTGTAAATATAAAGTTTTTTAAACAAAAAGTACCTGAAGTTGTTTAATTTTTTTTCTCATTTATTGCCGGTAATTACAAAAAATATTATATTTGTGTTTAAATTTTAATTTAAAATATACTAATGAAAGCAAACAAAGCAATAACAATCATTGCATACACATTAATTTGTTTAAACTTTTTTTCTGCTTATAATTCATTTTCGCAGGGCATAGCCGTTAATACTAACGGAGCAGAAGCTGATAATTCTTCAATTCTGGATGTGAGCAGTACTAATCAGGGAGTGCTTATATCCAGGATGTCCAATAACCAAAGAATTGCAATATCTTCACCTGCTACAGGTCTTATGGTTTACAATACCGATTGTAACAACTTCAACTATTACAACGGCAGCGAATGGGTGGATATGGTGGGAAATCCCGTTACTTTGCCTCCTTCAGCTCCCACTGCAACGGCAGGAAGCGGCGCAGCACAAACACAAATTACAGCCAACTGGAGCGCTTCATCGTCTGCTACCGGTTATTATATTGATGTTGCAACTGATAATGGATTTACAGCTATTCTCACAAATTATAATAATGTAAATGTAAGCAACGTCCTAAGCTATAACATAACAGGCTTATCGTGCGGAAACGCCTATTATTACCGTGTAAGGGCATATAATCAATGCGGGAAAAGTGGAAATTCGGGTACAATAACATATTCAACTACTGCCTGCTGTTCAGGTCCTCCTGCTCAACCGGGCTCTATAAGCGGAAATTCATTTTCCTGTACTGCAAGTCCAACTTTAACATATAATATTTCGGCTGTGAGCGAGGCTACTTCCTACACATGGTCAGTACCATCGGGGGCAACAATAAATTCAGGACAGGGAAGCACGTCAATAAATGTTACTTTCGGCTCAAATTCAGGTGATGTTAGCGTTACAGCTTCAAATGCCTGTGGAACAAGCGCCGCTTCTAACCTTGCTGTTACGGTTTGTAATTTGTCGAGCTGGCAATACAGCAAACCTGTACCTGTTAGCAATACTTCAGGTGGCGCTTTGACCAATTATCAGATTTCTCTAACTGTTACTTATGTTGCAGGTAAAATGAAAAGCGATTTTTCCGACCTTCGCTTTACTGACGGCTCCTGCACTCTTTTAAATTATTGGATCGATACCTATACTGCATCAACTACAGCGTCAGTTTGGGTGAAGGTACCTTCTATCCCAACTGCCGGAACTAATATTTTTATGTATTACGGAAACAGCCTGGCTTCTTCTTTAAGCAGCGCAACCAATACTTTTGATCTGTATGATGATTTTAATGCAGGTTCTTTTAATTCTTCGATGTGGACAACAACCAGCACAGGTTATGGATGCGCTTATGTTACGCAAACAGGTGGATATCTGGAAATCGGCAGAACTTCTTCCTGTGTTAACTGGACTTCATCGGATGTATTTTCCAATGCTACTTTTAATACAGCAAACGGATATATTTTTGAAGCAAAAGTGATCGGAGTAGGAGGAGATAACTGGAAATCCGCTATTGGCTGGGGCGGAACTCAATCGGGAGAACTTGGAGGCGATGATTATTTCTGCACATTTCAAAATTGTGGTTCCGACAATGTAGTATCTATTATGAAAGGTAGTTGTGGAGTAAATACATACAGCACAGGCTCAACTAATACTGTTTATACGTGGGGAATGGGTATAGCAGCGGGCGGAACAGTCTTTAAAGCATACAGGGATGGAGTGTTACTTTCAAACTGGAACATCAATTGTCCGGCAACATATTACGCTCATTTACGAGGCGGTGGTTGTTCAGGAACGCATTACCAAAGATATGATTGGGCGCGGGTCAGAAAATATGCTTCACCCGAACCATCTGCAACTTTTGGCTCTGAAGTAGCCTGTCCATAAGCATTTGAGCTTTTTGTAAAATTGCTTTATTTTTATTGATTTTTATAAAAACAAGTAAAAACCCAAAAATCTGCTTAATATTTTTACCTTTACCGACTAATTTTCTTTTTAATGGAAAAACGATGGGTTATAAAAGAAAAAGGTGATGCTTTATTTGTAAAATCTCTTTCTAAAGAATTAAACATAAGTACCGTACTATCTAATCTGCTTGTTCAAAGAGGGATAAAGACTTTTGAAGAAGCTAAAGCATTTTTTCGCCCCGAGATATCTCAGCTTCACGATCCTTTCCTGATGAAGGATATGGATAAAGCTATTGTTAGAATTGAAAATGCTATTAAGAAAAACGAAAAAATACTTGTTTACGGCGATTATGATGTTGATGGAACTTCAGCCGTTGCTCTTGTTTACTCATTTTTCAATAAATCCGCCATAGGCGGATGTAAATCCGAAAATATTGATTTTTATATACCCGACCGTTATATTGAAGGTTATGGTATTTCTATAATAGGAATTGATTACGCTGTCAATAATGGTTTTAATCTTATTATTGCGCTCGATTGCGGTATTAAAGCAGTTGAACAAATACAATATGCAAAAGAAAAAGGTGTTGAATTTATTATTTGCGACCATCACCGCCCCGGAGAAAAAATTCCCGAAGCAGTAGCAGTTCTCGACCCCAAACAATCCGATTGTAATTATCCTTTCAAGGAACTTTCGGGATGCGGCATAGGTTTTAAGCTCATACAGGCATATTCGATAAAAAATAATATTCCTTTTAGCGATTTAATACAGTATCTGGATTTGGTAGTTGTTAGCATTGCTTCGGATATTGTACCTGTAACAGGCGAAAACAGGATACTTTCGTATTTCGGTCTTAAACAAATTAATTCAAATCCACGTCCGGGAATAGAAGCTATACTTACTTTCAGCGCTATTAAAAAGCTTGATTCGACAATGGCTACAGAAGAAAAAGTTTTTTCGCGCATATTGAATATTAACGATTTGGTTTTTTTGGTAGGACCGCGAATCAATGCCGCGGGAAGAATTGAAGATGGCAGGAATGCAGTAAAACTGCTCATTTGCGAAGATGCTACATCGGCGATGGAAGTTGCTTTGCATATAAATGTAAACAATACTGAGCGTAGAAGCCTCGACACTTCAATTACTCAACTGGCTATTGAAATGATACAATCCGATGCTCTTCATTCAGATCGCAAAACTACTGTTGTATATAGCCCTGAATGGCATAAAGGTGTTGTTGGTATTGTTGCTTCACGCTTGACAGAAAATTATTACAGACCAACTATTGTACTTACACAGTCGAATGGTTTGATAACAGGGAGCGCACGCTCGGTAAAAGATTTCGATATTTATGATGCGATAGATTCATGCAGCGACCTTTTAGAACATTTTGGCGGACATAAATATGCAGCTGGTCTTTCGTTCAAACCTGAGAATTTAGAGGCGTTTCGTGATAAATTTGAAAAAGTTGTGTCAGAAACAATCACGGATGAAATGCTTATTCCCGAAGTTGAAATAGATGCAGAAATTGAACTTACTGAAATTTCTTCAAAATTTTTTAAGATATTACAACAGTTTGCGCCATTCGGACCGGGAAATATGTGTCCGGTTTTTCTAACAAAAGGATTAGTTGACAGAGGTTCGGCAAGGATAGTCGGCACAACGCATTTACGTTTTAGTGTTATATACCCGGGCATTTACAATCCTGAATATAACGCTATCGCTTTCGGACAATCGCATTATTTTAATGATGTTATAAGTGGAAAACCCTTTAGTTTATGTTATCATATTGACGAAAACGAATGGAATGGGAATGTTTCATTACAACTTATGGTAAAAGATATTAAGCCGGGTATAAGCTTTTAGCTTACGCACATTGAATTACTTTTTTAATGTTTATCATATTTATTATTTTAAATGTTTGCTATCCACAATCATAATATTATCATAAAAAAGGTTGTATGCCATTATTTTCTTTTAATTAGATAATTTAAATATTGCAGAAAATCCTTCAATATTGGTTATTCCCAATCCAAACAACGGCGCTATGCAAATAAAATATAACCTACCGTAAAACTAAATAGACGTTTTGAAATTTATGATATGATGAGAAAAAACAATTTAGTTATCCTTTGTTCGGACGTAATACCAAGTTGCATTCATAGATATAATATTTATTCGCTCCGCCATGGCGAAGGTTAAGAATGCTTACTTGGTATTATGCCGAACTGCTTTCATTGAAATTTGAGAATTAAATTGCATGTGTGAAAGCAACTCGGTATAAAAACTCTTTCTCTATAAATGCAGAATCTCTAAGTCAGGGAATTTATTTCTATAAAGCTATTGCATGTAACAATATAATTGGAATGGATAAAATTGTTGTGATAAAGTAAAATATTTTCCAAAGTCATTGTTGGTGATAATATCAACAGGGGCGGAAATAAAAAATCCTGTTTCAATATATGAATCGGGATTATTAATGAAAATAATATTTTTAGAATAAAATTCCTAAAGTTAAAGAAACATAATCTGACTTAGCATTTTGAGTGTAGGCATTATAGCTATTCCCTGATTTTAAATGTAATTCTTTAGACGTTGCTTTAAGCGCATTTGTGAAACCTTTATGATAATTAACACTTACAACAGCAGATGTAGTACCTATAAGATTATATTCAAATCCGGCGCCTATGTTAAGACCTAAATTAAAAAGCGCCATATCTTTAGTAATATCAACATCTTTTCGAGGTTCGGCTTCAGAATATATTTTATTTTTTATTGTATAACCGTCATCAGAAATTGATTTGGCTTTTGTTTTAATTGATAAATTAATCCCAAATTGTCCGAAATATGTAAATGCTCCTATTTCGGGAGTTTTTAGCTTTAATGTAATGGGAATTGTAACGTAAGAAACTCTGTAATTTCTTGTTTGCAGCATAAATGTGTCTTTGTTACCGGTATTGTAATAATAGAATACGCTATCATCAACAATTTTAAGTTTCCCGCCTAAATAAGATGCTTCAACGCCTGTGGAAAAACTGGCAACTTTATTTAACGTGAATTCAGTAGCTAATCCGTACGAAAATTTTAAAGCGGAACCATCAGATACCATTTGGGGAGTTTTATCTGATTTATACCATGCAATTGATGGCTGCCCATACATCCCAAACCTGAAATTTTTTAAACTGTTTCCGCCTTCCTGCGCAAATGAGAATTTGCCTATAAACAGCATTGCTATTGATATAATTACTAATTTTTTCATAATTTTAAATTTATATTAATTAAAAAAGCCAATAGCCAAGCCTAATGTAGCAGAGGAATAACCATTTGGTACCCATGTTCCGTCGGCGCAAATTGCCATGAAAGCAAATTTGATTCGGAAACCGGCATTTATACCAAATTGAGTTGTTTTACCTTCAAGACTAATAGGATCAACAAGATTAGCTATTTTTTTTATCCCCGAATTGTTATAAACTGTTATAGGGTAATTTCCGGTAAAATCCAGATTTGTTTTTGAATGAGATAAGCGAAATCCTCCATAAACAGTTAAAACAGTAAATGTTTTTGAAATAATTATGTTAGCATTCCATGCATTGGATTTAAAACCGATTGCCTGATTGGAGAAATCCGCATTTGTGCTATCAGCGATACCGCTCTGAGGGTTTAAAAACGGACCGTTTGTCAGATCGATACTTGCATTAGTATATGCGCCAATAAATGAAAGATCGAAAGGAGCTTTATTAATAACGGGAATCCATTGTTTTATACTATGTTTAATTCCAACTCCCCAAAAGCCGATTTTTTTGCCACTTATATTTAATTTTGGAAAAAATCGCCCCATTACTTCTGTCCCTTTTACTAGTCCAATACTCAACTGTGCTATGGGTAAGGGGGAGATTCCTATGCCTGTACCTTTGGGTAAATCCAAAGGAGTGCTTAGACTGCCGGCAGATGTATTGTATCCCACGTTAACAGTTCCTCCCGATTTGTTTGCGCCAAACATAGTTGGTGTTGACACCGGTTGATTGTTTAGTGTACTGATAGTAGAATAATCAGAAGGATTAATTGTGAAATTTCTATCGGCAGACGGTACAAACGAGGCTGTTGCTCCTAATGTAAAACAGAATCTTCCCAGCTTTAGCGGTTGAGCCGAATTATACCAGCCGTTATTAAGGTTATTACCAAAAGTATTCAAAAATGGACTTATATAGCCATTTATCAACTTACCCGCATCTTCCTTGCCGGCTGTAAGGAACTGCACCATATTTTTTTGTGCAACTACAGAAATTATTCCTGTAAAGAAAAATAATAGTAAAAAATTTGTAATTTTTTTCATAGTTTTGATTCAAATTAAAAATTTATACTGCAATAATAATAAAAAATATTGACCTATGAAAAAAGTAAGTTATTTTATCATGTTTTTTTTGTTCTTAATCATATCTTTTTCATGTAAACAATGTAACGAAAATAAATCACACGTTATAAAGGCAGAACTTCCTAAAGAAGATACTTTAAATATAAAAATTCACCGATATGAAAATGCTTTGTTTGGTGTAGGAATAAAAAATCTTAAACAGGAACTTAAAAAATTACGTCCCGAATTTAGTTTTTTTCTTAATGATAATCTTGACGATACAGCCAGTATTATCCAGATAAGAGCTTATTTGACAGATCCTCTTATCATGAGTTTATACGATGATTGTAGAAAAATTTATCCGGATGTAAAAGATTTGGAAACCCAATTGTCGCATGCTTTCAGATACTTTAAGTTTTATTTCCCCGATAAAAAAATTCCAGAAGTATTTACATATATTTCGGGTCTTGATTATAATTCTCCGGTAAAATATGCCGATAGCGTTCTTATTGTTGCTTTGGATATGTATTTTGGAAGTAAATACAACAAGTATAAAATGCTCGGACAGCCTGTGTATCGTCAGCAATATTTTAGAAAAGATTTTATTCTCCCCGACTGCATGAAAGAAATTGCATTAACAATGATTGATAACACCATGGAAAGTAAAAAATTTATTGATCATATTGTTTATGAAGGCAAGATACTTTATTTTTTAGATGCTATGTTACCCGATACACCTGATTCAATAAAAATAAAATACTCTCCTTCACAAATGGAATGGTGTAATAAAAATGAATCCAATGTATGGTCGTATATTATTGAAAAGAAAATATTATATACAACAGACAATAACATTATAATAAAAATGTGTAACGACGGTCCTTTTACTTCGCTTTTTTCAAAACAATCTCCTTCCCGCATCGGCAACTGGATTGGATGGCAAATTGTGCGTTCTTATATGGAAAACAACAAAAAAATTACAGTGAAAGAACTTTTTATAAATCAGGATGGGCAGGATATTCTGATGAAATCAAAATATAAACCTCAAAAAAATACTTAAATAACTCAAACAACATTTACTTCCAATTCCAGATTTATTCCGAATTTTACCGCAACCGATTTTTGAATTTTATTTGCAAGGTTTAGAATATCCTCACCTGTAGCATTGTCGTAATTAACCAACACCAATGCCTGATTTTTATGTACACCTGCATCACCTTCGCGGTAACCTTTAAATTCGCATTGCTCAATAAGCCATCCGGCGGGCAGTTTAAAAGTACCATCAGGCTGGGAATATGAACTAATATTAGGAAATTTTGATTTTAATTTTGTAAAAATATTTTCGTTAACCGAAGGGTTTTTAAAAGTACTGCCTGCATTGCCTATTTCTTTAGGATCGGGTAATTTGCATCGTCTGATATTGCATACGGCTTGTGCAACGGTTTGAATAGTTGGAATTTTTATTTCGTTTTTTTTGAGTTCTTCCAATATTGCTCCATATTCCAGATGCAGTGTGTGGTTTTTGGTTAACTTAAAAGTTACTGAAAGTATTATTACTTTGCCTTTTAGTTCTTGCTTAAAAATACTGTCGCGATAACCGAAACGACATTCTTTGTTATTAAGCTCGCTCATCTGCAATGTTTGCATATCAAGCAATTCAACAGATTCAATGTAATCTTTTACTTCCACCCCGTAAGCTCCTATATTCTGAATAGGGCAACTGCCAACATTTCCGGGAATAAGAGAAAGGTTTTCCAAGCCACCGTAATTATTTTCAAGGCAATAATTGACAAAATCATCCCATATTTCTCCGGCTTGTACATTGAGGAAAACGTTGTCTGTTGTTTCTTTTATCTTTAATATTCCTTTGGTGTTTATTTTAATTACAGCACCTTCAAAATCTTTTGTAAATAAGATATTACTTCCTCCTCCTAAAATTAATTTTGGTTTTCTTTTGTGATATTGAGTGTTAAGAAATATCTGAATATCCGAAACAGACTGCATTTCCGCGAAATATCTTGCTTCAGCTTCAATTCCGAAAGTGTTAAATGGTTTTAATGAGAAATTTTCAACAATGATCATAAAACATAATTTTTTGCAAAATTAATAGTTTTGAATGATTATCTTTTTATTTTTTTTTGCGTACCCCTGCTGTACTCTTTTTATCATGTCGTATTTTTTTCAAAAATAAAAAAATCTTCAAGGTCGCAATTTGCAAGCTCTTTATTTAACTGAAAAGATGATGCTTTATAGCATATCTTTATGAGTTTTTTAAGTTTTGTTAAAAAGAAATAATATTTTTGCTTAATAAAATGCTAAAAAAGTGCAAAAACTAACTGCCGATTATATTTTCCCTATATCTCAACCTTCTGTAAAAAACGGGATTGTAATAGTTGATGATAATGGTGTGATATCTGAAAATGTTATAGACCCTGCAAATTTGGATTATAATATTTCGGATGTTAAGCCACTTAATGGATTCATTTGCCCCGGCTTTATAAATACACATTGCCATTTGGAATTATCTTATCTTAAAGAAAAGATACACGAACATACCGGTATAGACAAATTTATTATAGAACTCGAACAGCAACGCAAGGGAATTAATGAAGAAGAAAAGGCTCAGGCATTATCTGATGCGGAAAATGAAATGATAGAAAACGGTATTGTTGCTGTAGGCGATATTTGTAATGATAACAGCACATTCCCTTTAAAAAACAAAGGCAATATATATTATCACTCTTTTATCGAAACCTTTTCTTCCAATCCTGAAAAAGCTGATATTATTTTTGAAAAAGCTCTGAAATTATATGATGAAATAAAAAATAAAAATAATTCTTGTTCAATTACTCCACATGCGCCGTATTCCTTATCGAAAAAGCTGTTTTTGAAAATAAAAACATTTGCAGAAAAATCAGGTAATATTTTAAGCATTCATCATCAGGAAAGCGAAGAAGAAAATAAATTTTTTATGTCGAAAAACGGTAACATAAAAGATATGCTTACCCGTTTTGGTGTTACCAATCCCGATTTTTATAATTCGGGACTTCGCCCGCTTGCCGGTATAGCTGAATACATTCCAAATGAAAACAATCTACTGCTAGTTCACAATACTGTTACAACTGACAACGACATTGAATTTGCCACTTCATATTTTAAAAACCTATACTGGTGCTTTTGCCCGAATGCCAACCTTTATATCGAACAAAGACTACCTGATTTTGCATTGTTTTTTAACAACAAATGTAAAATTACTATTGGCACCGACAGTTTGGCTTCAAATAAAATACTTTCTGTACTTGCAGAATTAAAAACCATATCTGCCAGTATTCCTTTTGTTCCATTGACTGAACTTTTAAAATGGGCTACTTTTAACGGCGCTGAATTTCTAAAGATATCGCACAAGTTTGGCTCAATCGAAAAAGGAAAATCTCCCGGAATTTTGTTGATAGAAAATGTAGATGTTGAAAATATGAAATTAATAAAGGATACAGAAGTAAAAGCAATAGCTTAAGGATTTTTAAAATCATATTTAATCATACTTATCTGCGTTATCAGCGTTCCATCTCATTCTTTAAGTAGATAATTTAAACTTCAGATAGCAGATTTTAAATCCTTTTTCCATAAACTTTTGTTCGTAAAAAGTTTTTATTCCCAGTATATCATCTGTAAGCTCTGAGCCATAAAGGTCGTGAGTTGTAAATAAAAGTGTATGATTATTTTCGTGAATGATGTTTAAAGAATATTCAAAAAAAATAGCATTATCAGTTTTAAGATGTATTATTCCTTCGGGCTTTATGAATTTCTTATAACGTTCTAAAAACGCAGGAGATGTTAACCGTTTCTTTATTCTTGGTTTATTTAATTGCGGGTCGGGGAAGGTGATCCATATTTCAGAGACTTCATCTTTTTCAAAAAAATATTCTATTCTTTCAATCTGAGTTCTTATAAAAGCGACATTCTTCATCCCTTTGTCAATAGCTGTTTTGCTTCCCTTCCAAATCCTTTCACCTTTTAAATCAACACCTATGAAATTTTTTTCGGGATATTTTTCTGCAAGCCCTGTAGTATATTCCCCTTTACCACAGCCAAGTTCAAGAACTATTGGGTTATTGTTTTTAAAAAAATCTTTTGCCCACGATCCCTTAAATGGAAAACCTCCTTCTACATAATATTCAAGTTTAGGGTGAAAAACATTTTCAAAAGTGTTCAACTCTGCAAATCGTTCTATTTTCCTTTTTGTCATAAATATATATTAAAAGTCATTTATAGTCATAAAGTCATTTTTAGTATGTAAAATGAATGACGAGTAATGACTACTAATGACTGTTTGGTGTTACATAAAATTCAAATTATAACAGTTTGCAGTATTAATTAATATTTCAGTATCCACGCATCTTTATTTTCTGTAGCAGCAATGTTTAAGAGCGCCTGTTTTGCTTCATCTTTTGTAGAATAAGAATCGTAGCTTACTGCATAAAGACCTTTGTCCGGCATATAAATTATTTCTGAATTATAATTTTTCTGTCGCAATGTTTCCGCAAATTTACCGGCATTTTCTTTTATTCTGAAACCAAAAGCCCCAAAACTCTTGGCAAAGAGGGAAAAATCAGGGTTTCCGTAGTCTAACCCGAAGTTTTCAAAATGCATCTTTTTCTGCTTCCACTTAATAAAACCAAAACCATTGTCGTTGAGGATAAGGACAACCACAGGGATGTTATAGCGAATTGCGGTTTCGAGTTCCTGACAGTTCATCATAAATCCTCCATCTCCGCAGATGGCAAGCACCTTTCGCTCAGGATAAAGGAGC
>JAAXXA010000515.1 GCA_013334735.1 Bacteroidota bacterium | reverse complement strand
CTCGACAGCCACGGGAACCCTTACTGGGATCTCTGTTTCATGAGGGAGAAGGAGCAGGTAGGGGCCGATATCTAAATATTAGTATACCTTTTGCATCATATATTTCACCGATGCATTCCAGCCCAACCTTGTATTGGTAGGGGTTGGTTTTTTATGATTGTTTTTGCATACTTTTTAAGTGATATGCATGTAACAAAAAATGACGACCATGAAACCGCTTCTTCCCATCCATTACAGGTTAGAAATCCACTTCGGATCATTCGTAAATGATGCTGTAGCTACTTACGAATCCTCTACACCCTTTTTATCAATAAGCATTGGTGACACTATTGATTTAAGGAGTATTGATAATTTTGAATCAGAAATCTTTAGAAACTTTGGAAAAGTAACTGATATCATCCATTACCTTTATGAAATTGAAAACCGTCATATAGGGCATGTAAAAGGTGTTTGTGTTGAGTTAAAGAAACTTAAGAAGAACTAAAGATGAATAACAAAAACTATGGAAAACGATAAACTTGAAACCAATACTTCTAAGAAAAGCGGTAATGTTTTTTCTTCTGATTATTTAAAAAGCATTATATCATTTAGTACAAGTATATTTTTAGTATTGGGCATTATTCGTTATTACATCTTTTTTAAATGGTTTAATGTTCCATTTGTTAAATTTTTTAATATATCAGATTATCTTACAACAAGCATTGAGTGTATAATATATGGCGTAATGTCTGTAATATTATCATTAATTTTAGCTATTTATTATTCTAAAACAAAAAAGCCTTATACTGACAATAACTTGACTTTTGCAAAGAAATCAAGAAAATTTATTGCGTACTTTATTTTAATATCATCCTTTTTATTAGTTATTTCTCTTGAGCTATATTTAAAAATATACTACAACCGTATTTTATCTATTTTTTTCTACATAAGCATATTATTTGTTATTCTCGCTATATGCGATTATTGCTTTGATTTAAAATCATCGGTAAATAATTTTATAGATCATGTTTTTCTATTAAGTTTTCATGCGGGAACTTATTTATTAATATTTTTTCTTCTTTTCATAATCTTTTTATCTATGACTATTTCAGAAATTGGAGATATAGATCACTGTTTATCTTTTCACCAAAACACAATTGAATACACTCTCAAAGAGGATAACCCAAAATATAAAACAGCTATTATTTTAAGTATAAGCAGTGATTATGTATTTTTGATAAACCCAAAAAGAGAGGTTTTTGTTTTACCAAAAGATAGTTTTAAAGAGTTTAAAGTTAATTAATTGTTTTAATCATTTATGGCTTCACAAAAGTTTATACATGATACAATAGCATTGGTTTATGATTTTGATGGTACTTTATGCCCTTTACCAATGCAGGAATACACTGTTTTACCATCATTAGGTATTTCACCTAAAGAGTTTTGGAAAGAAGTAAAAGAAGAAGCTATTAATACTCAGTCTGAAGAGATGCTTGTTTATATGCGGCTTCTCTTTGAAAAAGCTGAAGAAAAAAAGGTTCACATTTCAAAAGAGAATTTAAACAAGCTTGCAAAGAAGATTATATACTTTGATGGCGTTGAAACGTGGTTTAATCGAATAAATGAATTTGTGAAAGCTGAAGGTGATGGAAAGGTTAAGATAAAGCATTACGTTATTTCTGCTGGAATGCTTGAAGTGCTTGAAGGAATAACTATTAAAAAGCATTTTTCAAACATTTTTGCTTCAGCTTATCACTTTGATCATCATGGCAGAGCTACATTTCCAAAACAGTTAATAACTGATACGGTTAAAACTCAATTTCTATTTAGGATTAATAAGGGTAAAGAAAATATCTCTGAGAGTATCAATCAACATACACCGGAACATGAAAGAGCAATCCCTTTTTCAAACATCATTTATGTAGGTGATGGTTTAACAGATGTTCCGAGTATGACAGTTACAAAGCAATCAGGAGGGCATTCAGTAGCAGTTTATGAAAAGAAAGGTCTAAATGCGTGTCGTGATCTTCTAAAAGCTGAAAGAGTTCATTTTATTGCCCCTGCAAACTATTCTGAAAACTCTCTTTTAGAAAAGAGGATGAAGTTATTGTTAAAATCTGTCATTACTTCAATAACTTATGAGAGAGAGTTGTTTTTTTGTAGGAATGAACACAATATTACTAAAGAATAATATTATTTATTAAGGAAATTTACAGCAGCTTGAACATATCACATGATAATAAATATGGCGAATAGTATTAATTAAAAAATAAAAGATGCAAATTTATGAAAACCGATATTATTTCATTGTCTGGTTTAATAGCCACTATTTTTATTGATAAAGAGCCTGATAAATGCCCTATTTGTCATAATTTTATATTGCCATTACAAAAAACAGGATATGAGATTGATAAAAATAAGTATCAATTAATATTTATGTGTCCAAATTTAAATTGTCATAATTTATTTATTGGCTATTATGGCAATGAATTATTCTTGGTGTCAGACAGGAACGCTTATTTAATGCATGTCGCACCTAAAAAACATGTAGATCATGAATTTTCCGAATGCATAATAGAACTATCTCCAGATTTTGTCTATATTTTCAATCAAGCAGAAGCGGCTAATTCAATAAATCTTGATCAGGTTTATGGTATAGGATTAAGAAAATCACTTGAATTTCTTATAAAAGATTATTTGATAAAATTAAATCCAGAACTAAAAGATCATATTAGTAAAATGAATTTAAGTAAATGCATTAAAGAACATATAGATGATGTAAGAATAAAACAATGTGCTGAAAGGGCTGTATGGTTAGGAAATGATGAAACACACTATATGCGACTATGGGATAATAAAAATATTAAAGACCTATATGCATTAATCAAGATAACTTTAAATTGGATTGAAAATAATTTATTGTTTAAGAAATATATGGATGAAATGCCTAAAGGAAAACAATAGGTTGTCACTTTATTAAATACTGAATACTTTTCTATTTATTGTGATTTTCTAATTTCATCCCAGATCGGAAGAGCA
>JAAXXA010000041.1 GCA_013334735.1 Bacteroidota bacterium | reverse complement strand
AAACTAAGGACGACAACGTTATCTATCTCGAAAATAATAAACCGCTCGTATTCGGAAAGCAAAAAGATAAAGGAATAAAACTCGACGGATGGAAACCCGTTGTAATTAATATTAACGACGGCAAGCACAGCATAAACGACTGCCTCGTGCACGATGAATCATCAAAAGACCTTGCATTCATACTCAGCAGCTTCTATGATAATCCGGCTCTGCCACTTCCGCTCGGAGTCTTCCTCGATCGCCAGCGCAACCGCTACGAAGTCGAAATGGAAAATCAAATTGCCGAAGCAAAGAAAAAAGACGGTGAAGGAAAAATCGACGAACTCTTGATGGGTCCTTCCACGTGGGAAATAAAATAAATTATTCAATTTGTCATCCCCGCACGTTTTAAGCGGGGATCTCGTTTTTATTAATTAAAACCGTTCTCTTGAAAAAGGGAACGGTTTTTTTATTAACCGCATTTGATGTTTGTTTTTGTTTTAAATAATAGCTAATATACGAAATAAAATAGGTGTTTTAACATAAAAAATAATAATTTATTAAAATATTTTTGGGAAAGTTATATTTAATTCAATAATCAATACCTGTTTATGGTAAATAACTTATTATTACTATTCCTGAACCACCAGGACCACCTGATAGACCAGAGTTAGCTCCTGAACTACCACCCCCGCCACCGGTATTAGCAGTACCGGCATAACCATTACCCGAACTGACAGCACCTGAATTGCCTCCACCACCTGTACCAGCTACACCGGCACTTTGGCCATTTGTGCCTGCTCCTCCTCCTCCTCCTGCATAAGTTACTGAAGAACCACTTATTGAATTTGCTAAACCGTTTCCACCATGTCCTCCATTATTGCTAGTTCCGCTTGTTCCTGCGGAACCAGCGCCACCGCCACCACCACCGTCCCAAGTAGTACCCCAATGTCCGGAACCACCATTGTTTCCTTGACTACCTATCCCTCCCGCAAGAGTACCTGAAGACCCACCACCTGAACCACCGTTATTACCAGCTTCGGTATGTGAACCACCACCTCCTCCTAATGCTGTTATTGTAGAAAAAACACTGTTATTCCCGTTACTTCCTAATTGCTGTGAGCCATTTCCTCCTCCTCCTACTATTACTGTATATGATTGAATTGTTACAGGGAAAGAAGCGTTATATTGGTAACCACCTGCGCCTCCCCCGCCAGTATAACCACCACCACCACCACCGCCTATTACCAGAACTTGAACATTTCCACCTCCACAAGTTACAGCAAATGTTTCGGAAGAGGTAAAAGTGTGGATAGTTCTACCTCCGGATGAAGTAATAGTACCACCTGTTCCCGTAATATTACAGCAGGAAATGGTAGTAATAACAACATCGTCAGCAGAAGCAGTACAAGGCGAATTGGATATGGTCCAACGTAATGTTGCAGTGTCGGGTACTGCAAGCCCTGTTATACCTGATGTTGGCGAACTTGGAGTAGTTATGGTGGCTGTGCCGGAAACAACTGACCAAGATCCTGTTCCTACACTAGGTGTATTTCCCGCTAATGTTGCAGTCGTCACACCACATACCGGATTTATGTCATTACCGGCAGAGGCTGTCGTGGGCGGAGAATTCACCGTAACAGCATAAGTAGAAGAAGCTGAACCGTTTCCACAAACATTTGTTCCATAAACGCTAAGATTACCTGATGTGGCGGTAACTGAATAATCGGCAGTGATGGAATTTGTATTACTGCCTGTAGCTACAGAAAAACCATTGCCTGTATATGCCCACACATAGCCTGTAGCACCACTTATAGAACTAATAGAATATGATACGCCGTTTTGGCTTTGGCATACAGGAATTGTGCCTGAGATTGTGCCTGCTGCAGAGGGTACAGGAAGAAAAGTAATTGCTGTACAATTAGCGTTGCTTGAGCCACAAGAGCTAATAGCGGTTACACATACATTGCCATTCGATATTCCAAAGTTGACAGTAATGCTTGTTGTACCCTGACCGGTGGCTAAGGTTGCGCCTGTGGGCAAAGTCCAGTTATATGCAGTTGCGCCACTTACAGGAGCAATAGAATAAGCTACACCTGTTGCGTTTTGGCAGGGAGCTGTGTTACCTGTAATAACTCCGGGCGCAGAAACGATTCCTGTATTTCCAATAGCAACCCAGAAAGTTCCATTATAATAGCTGAGAGTGTTGCAATCCGTATTATAAATGACAAGTCCTGTTGCAGGCGAGGTAATTACATTCATCTGGGCAGAGCTCATACGGGGAAGTAACTGCCCCTGCGTTGTACTGCTTACATCGAGCATTGCCGAATTATGAGCAGCTGTGCCGGTAGTGTTTATGGATGCGCCACCTTGCGCAACACAATTAATAATTAATAATTGACAATTGATAATTAGTAAGGCAGATATAATGCTTTTTGCAACTTTAAAAGTTTTTGTTGTTTTCATAATTTAAAATTAACATTGCTAAAATTTATAATAATCTGTTATTTATATATATAAAAAAATAAAATTACAGTATGTTTGAATCAAATAAAAATAATCTATATGGATTTCTTATGGATAGCTGTTTTAATTTATATGGATTTTTTATGGATAGGAATAATTAAAATGCAGATAATCAGTTATATGTGTAATTTGAGTTTTTTTACTTTTTTTGGCGTTATCACTGATAAAGGAAAACAAGAGATAATTTTATCTTTATAGTCCTATACTCTGATACCAATCTTTTTTCTAAACGATACAATCGAATTAGAAAAAATAGATTGGTATATGCCGATTTGCTTTGTGTTTATTCTTTACTAAAAAATATTACAGAAAGCTAATCGGTACGAACAGGATAAATTTCCGTATTATTAATTGCCCGAACTTTGGAAGATGAGCGGACTTGTGATGAGCGAAGTCGAACAAGTTTAAGCTCAGGCCTTGGTTAATAAAAGAGAGCGAAAATTTCTTGTTGATGGTTACGCCACTACAAAGGAAAATTTTAAAAATTTAGAGATCAGCGTTCAGCCCATGTTGGTGTAATACCGATACTCAATATGTAATAGTCCGACAAATGTTGAACTTAACATATTGCAGATCGGCATTAACCATTCTATAATAAAATTAGCCTTGGACTAATTTATATTAAGAATTGGTATAATCTCAAACATATACTGAAATGTTTTAAGAAAAGGTTAAATACTATTAAGAAAATCGTACAAGTTAACTTCTTCTTTTAAATTAAATTTTTTTCTAAGCTTGTATCTGTATTTGTCAATACTTTGAGAAGAAATATTGAGGATCATCGCGATTTCTTTTGAAGATAAATTAAGCCTTAAAAGAGCGGAAAGTCGATCCTCGCTTTTAGTAACATCTGGAAATTTTTCTCGTAATTTCATTGAAAAAGATTCACTAACTTTCTCAATACTAGCTTCAAATTCTTTTCTTTCTTTTTCAAGACTCATCAGATTTTGATCAATTGTAAAGATTAGTTCTTTAGGTTTTATTGTTTCGAATGAATTTAATAGGGTTAATTTAAGTTCTTCCAAAAAATCATTTTTCTCAACTATATGCAAAGCGAAATTAATGAGTTCTTTATTTTTATATTCAAGTTCTTTATGTAACTGTAAACTTTGTAATTTTTCATTATTAAGTTCCGATTCAGCCAGTAGCTTTTGTATGCGAAACTGCTCTTTTTGGTTTTTATATAATTGAACATTTAATTTTATCCTTTTTCTAAGGTTGAAAAATATGAAAATACATAATAAAGAAATTAAAAATACCCCTGCAATCAATCCATTACGCTTGTATTTTTCAATTTTATCTCCTTGTTCTAATAAAGCAATTTTTGTGTTCTGTTTGATTATTTCTTTTTCTTTTTTTTCTGTTTCATATTTTACTTCCATTTCTACAATTTTCTTCTGGCTTTCCTTGTTTAATATTGAATCTTTGGTTTCGGAATAAAGTTTATAATATCTGAATGCGTCTTTAATATTACCAAGGTTGTCGTTGATTATTGATAAATTCAAATATGCGTTTTGTTTCAAATCAAAAGTACCTAGTTTTTTTGCAAGAATTAAAGCTTTATTAGAATATTCCAATGCTTGCCGGTAATTTTTCAGAGTCAGACTCAAATGGGAAAGGTTTGTATAACAAGCAGATATTCCCCTTTCATCATTAAGCTCTTCTTTTATTTTTAGTGATTTTTTAAAATATTCTAACGCTACAATACTATTGCCTTGTTCAGTATAAATTGCTCCAATGTTATTATAATTAGTGGATTCTCCGATTTTATTACCGGTAAATTTATTTATTTCTAATGCTTTTTTATAATATTCCAAAGCATCGTTAACACTACCCTCGAAATATTTGACAGAACCTATGTTATTATAGCATTCAGCTATTCCTCTCTTGTAATCTATTTCTTTATATATTTTTAACGCTCTTTCATAATATTTCAAAGCTTGCGGATAATTTCTTTGTTCTTTATGAATAATTCCTATGTTTATGTAGCAACGCGCAGTTCTATTTTTATCTCCATATTTTTCAATGATTTCTAATGATTTCTGAAAATATTCTATTGCCTGTTTATATTTTCCTTTTTTGATATATACACTTCCAATATTTTGATAGCAACCTGGAATTTCTTTTTTTAAATTAATATATTGATATATTTTCAAGGATTTTTGATAATACTCCAAAGCTTTTTGATAGTCGCCTTGGCTAAAATACACAGTTCCTATATTATTATTACACATGGCAAAGCCCTTGATATAGCCGATTTTTTTGGCTAAAACCAATCCCTTCTGTCCATATAGGTTTGCTTTTTTTAGGTCGTTGTAATGGTATTCAAAACACAGATCGGCAAGAGCAAGTACCATGTTTGTGTCGTACTTGCTTGATTTTACGACTTTAAGTAGGCTGTCCGTTTTATTCTGTCCGAAAGAAAATAAGAAGCTTATTGTAAAAAATATAAAAGCAATGAAATATAAGCAGATGTTTTTAATAGTCATTTTCGCTTTTTATGCAAATATACAAATTTTATATTATTCGTAAATTCAAAAAAATATTTATACTAAAATTACATTTTGAATAAAATGAAAATTAATACCTTTACCAATTATTTGAAATTAAATAGTAATCATAAAAAAAATGTGGGATATATGAGAAAAATCAGTTTGTTATCACTTTTATTAATATCAGGATTTGTAACATTTGCTTTAAATCCATCAAGAGACTATGCTATAACCCCTTCAGATTATGGAATGAAGTACGAAGATATTTCTATTCCCACAGAAGATAATCTTACACTTATCGGTTGGTTTTTTAAATCAACAGAAACAAATTCATACAAAATTATGATTATTAGCGACGATGGCGATGGTAATATGGCTGATAATATTGAGCTGGTTAGCAATTTTCTATCTCTTGGTTACAATGTTATTACTTATGATTACAGAGGCTATGGCAAGAGCAGTGACTTTAACATTAAAAAGGATTTTTTTATTTATTCACAGTTTCAAAAAGATATTGAGGCTACTCTTGCCTATGTAAAGAAATTTCAATCAAAAATGAGAAATATCCACCTATATGGTTTAGGTATTGGAGCCGGTCTCTCTCTCGCAATTGGCGCTAATCATACAGAAGTAGGAAGAATTATTGCCGATTCACCTTATAGTAATTTTGAGGAGATGAAAAAAACCATAAAAGAAGCAAATGGAACAGATGCTTTATTTCCTTTGGGATATAATAAATATTTTCTTGAACCAACCTTTGCCCTTGAATCTAAAGGAGGAACATTAGCAGGAATTCTTTTTATTGCGGGAGAAAACGAAAAAGTATTTTCATCAAAAATTGTAAAAAAACTAAGCAATATTAGAAGTAGCATTTCAACAGTTTATATTGTAAAAGGTGCAACTCTTTCAACAACTTTTTCATCAAATAAAACTAAATATTTTGAGGAAATTAAAAACTTTGTTAAGTAACTAAAAATTAGGTGAAAGCGAATAGCTTTTGTAAAAGTCGTCAATATGTTTTACGGCTTCCTCGGGGGTATCAACTAAAACAAATAAATCTAAATCATTTTTGCTTATATTTTTTTCAGCAATTACTTTGTTTTTTATCCACTTCAAGAGACCTGCCCAGTATTCCTTACCTACCAAAACTATTGGAAAACGCGCAATTTTCTTTGTTTGAATTAAAGTTATAGCTTCAAAAAGTTCATCAAATGTTCCAAAACCACCCGGCAAAGCAATAAATCCCTGAGAATATTTCATAAACATGACTTTCCTTATAAAAAAGTAATGAAAAGTTAATGATTTATCTGAATCAATAAAAGGGTTAGGATGTTGTTCAAAAGGAAGAGAAATATTTAAACCGGCAGATTTCCCACCAGCCATTTTAGCTCCTTTATTTGCTGCTTCCATGATTCCGGGACCACCGCCTGTAATTACTCCAAATCCCGCTTTAGCAAGCCTATATGCGGTTTCTTCAGCTAACTTATAAAAAGGATGATCCTGATTGGTGCGCGCAGAACCGAAAATTGTAACACAAGGACCTATAATTGATAGTTTTTCATATCCTTCAACAAATTCAGCCATAATTTTAAATATCTGCCATGAATCTGTAGTTTTGGTTTCTGTCCAATCTTTTTGATGTAATGCTTCGCGAATTTTATCTTCTTCGTTTCCTTCTTTTTTCAACATAATTAGTAAGTGTAAAGTTATAAAGTTTATAAAGTTGTAAAGTTAAAATATTATTAATCCGACATTAGAAAAATAAAATAATTTACCATAAAAAAATATTATTTCTGTAAAATTTCCTTTAGAAACATGCCTGTGTAGCTTTTATCTATAAATGCCAATTGTTCAGGTGTGCCTTCTGCAACAATATTCCCGCCTCTGCTGCCACCGTCAGGTCCCATATCAATAATATAATCGGCAACTTTGATAACATCCATATTATGTTCAATAATAATAATCGTATTTCCTTTTTCAACTAACTTATTTAACACATCCAGCAAAACACGGACATCCTCAAAATGAAGACCTGTAGTTGGTTCATCAAGGATATAAAGCGTGTTCCCTGTATCTTTTTTTGATAATTCTGTTGCAAGTTTAACTCTTTGCGCTTCACCCCCTGATAAAGTAATTGAAGACTGTCCGAGAGAAATATAACCTAATCCTACTTCTTTTACTGTTTTTAGTTTAGTAAAAATTGCCGGTATATTTTCAAAGAAATCCATGGCTTGGCTAAAATTCATATTCAAAACATCATTAATAGATTTCCCTTTAAACCTAATTTCTAAAGTTTCTCTGTTATATCTTTTCCCATTGCACACATCACAGTGTACATAAACATCAGGCAAAAAATTCATTTCGATAGTTTTTACGCCCGCTCCCTGGCATTCTTCGCATCTTCCTCCTTTAACATTGAACGAAAATCTGCCGGGTAAATATCCATTTATTTTTGATTCGGGTATCTGAGCGAATAATTTGCGTATTTCGTCAAAAACACCTATGTAAGTTGCGGGGTTGGAGCGAGGTGTTCTACCAATAGGTGTCTGATCAATTTCAATAACTTTATCAATGTTTTCAAGACCTTTTAAAGATGAGAAAGGGAGGGGTCTTTTAAGCGATTTATAAAAATAGCGGCTGATTTCAGGATACAATGTTTCATTTATTAAGGATGACTTCCCGCTGCCTGATACTCCTGTAATACAAATCATTTTTCCCAAAGCTAAATCAAGATTTACATTTTTTAGGTTATTTCCGGTAGCACCTGTTAAAACAAGATTTTTCCCATTCCCTTTTCTTCTTTTCGCTGGTATTTTTATTTCTTTTTCTCCTGAAAGATATTGTGAAGTAAGAGTTTTGCAATTTATAAGTTCAGAGGGAGTACCTTGAGCAATAATTTTACCTCCCAATACTCCGGCGCCCGGACCTATGTCAATAATATGATCTGCCGCCATTATCATTTCTTTGTCGTGCTCAACTACAATAACTGAATTGCCTATATCTCTCAAGTCTTTAAGAGCTTTAATCAATTTTAAATTGTCTTTTTGGTGAAGCCCGATACTGGGTTCGTCTAAAATGTATAGAACACTGACAAGTTGAGAACCTATCTGTGTTGCCAGCCTTATTCGTTGTGATTCTCCTCCTGATAAAGTTTTAGTAGCCCTGTCAAGAGTAAGATAATCTAGTCCCACATTAAGTATGAATTGAAGCCGTTTAGTAATTTCATTTAATAATTCGGAGGCTATCTTTTTTTTACGTTCTGTAAACGATTTTGAAATATCTTTAATCCATTCAAAAAGAGTTATAATATCCATCCCTGCAAGTTCGGAAATGCTTTTCCCTTCAATAAGAAAGCATAATGATTCTTTCTTTAATCTGGCTCCGTTACAAACCGGACATTTTATCTCATTCATAAAATTATAAGCCCATTTTTTCAATGAATTTGATGCAGCTTCATGAAACTGGTTATGTATAAAATTTGCAATTCCTTCAAAACTTAATGTATAAGTAGTATTTACTCCATAATTATCAGCTTTTACTTTAAAAACTTCATCAGTTCCAAAAAGAATTATGTTTAATGCATGATCCGGAATATCCTCAATAGGTGTATCTAAAGTAAAATCATATTTATCTCCAATAGCTTCAATTTGGCGAAGTAACCATTTGTTCTTCATTTCGCCCATCGGTATTATTCCTTTTTGCCTGATAGATTTTTTACGGTCAGGTATTATCTTATCAACATCAAGTTCTACAATTTCGCCCAATCCACTGCACTTTGGACAAGCCCCATAAGGAGAATTAAATGAAAATGTATTTGGTTCAGGCTCTTCATAAGAAATACCGGAAGTAGGGCACATTAAAAAGCGACTGAATTGTATAATTTCAGAATTATCTTTCCCTGTATCGTGTATCATAACAGAAACTACGCCTTTCCCATGTTTCATTGCAATTTGAACCGATTCAGCTAATCTGAATCTATCCTCTATATCTATTTCTATTTTGTCAATTACAATTTCAATATTATGAATTTTATATCTGTCTAATTGTAAACCGAAAGAAATATCTTTAATGTGTCCGTCAATTCTTACTTTCAGAAAGCCAAGTTTTCTTATTTGTTCAAATAATTCCCTGTAATGCCCCTTTCTGCCTTTTACAACAGGAGCCATTATTATAATTTCTTTCCCCTGAAATTTTTGTATAATTGTATCAATAATTTGATTTTGCGAATAGCGCACCATTTGTTCGCCGGTAACATAAGAATACGCATCAGCAACACGGGCATAAAGAAGTCTTAGAAAGTCGTATATTTCGGTAATCGTACCTACAGTAGATCTTGGATTTTTTGAAGTAGATTTCTGCTCTATTGAAATTACCGGGCTTAATCCTGAGATTTTGTCAACGTCAGGTCTCTCAAGGTTTCCAAGAAATTGTCGGGCATAAGCTGAGAAAGTTTCAATGTATCTTCGTTGTCCTTCGGCGTAAATTGTATCAAATGCTAAAGAAGATTTTCCGCTACCGCTGAGTCCTGTGATAACAACAAGTTTATCGCGTGGTATTACAAGGTCGAAATTTTGTAAATTATGAACTCTTGCTCCAAAAATACATAAAGTGTTGTCTTTGTATTCAAAATAGTCTTTATCTGTATTGTAATTTTTTACAATACAGTCAATTTTTTCTCCATCCATAAAAAAACTCGCAGAATATTATTTAGCAATGCTATCCGAAAATAATAAAGGCTCATCAACAATATTGCTATAAAGAGTATCGTAATTAATATACCCTTCTTTCGGAATAGTAAGGTAATAAGTCTTGTTTGCAGAATTTTCAAGAATAGGTTTTCTGATCCACATATTAAACTCTCTTAAAAGTTTATAATTTATTTTAATTTTTTTCGCGAATCCTGCTAAATCTTTTATTGAAGAATCTACTTTAATTGTATAAGTTGGAATAGGAGGGTATAAATCTTTTTTTCTTAAATAAAATCCGAAATTTTTTGGATTTGAAATAATAAGTTTTAAAGCAATAATGCGATAAATGTATCTGGATGTTTCATTGTTTAAAAAAAGGCTGTAATAATCAACAGATTTCTGTAATTCCATTTGTTTGGTCAATGCTCCAATCCCTACATTATATGAAGCTGCAGCAAGAGTCCAGTTTTTGTAAATTTTATATGAATCCAATATATATTTACACGCGGCTTCTGTTGCTTTTTCAGGGTTATATCTTTCATCAATATTTTCATTTATTTCGAGTCCATATTTTGAACCGCTTTCTTTCATAAATTGCCATATACCTGCTGCGCCTGCAGGAGAGACAAGGTTGTTGAAAAAACCGCTTTCGGCAAGCCCTAAATATTTAAAATCATCGGGGACATTATATTTTTTCAGAATAGGCTCTACTAAAGGGAAAAAACGATTTGCTTTTTTTATCATCATAATGGTTTGTGATTGCCAGTATGTGTTTATAAGCAACTCTCTATCAAGGGCATCTCTTATATCAAATCTTTTGGTGTTAACTTTTTCACCAGCAAATTCTATATTATCAGGTATCTCAATTGCAAATATTTTATAATTTTTATAAAAAGCTTCCTGATAATTCAAATCAATATCTTGCTTGACTGTCGAAAAATTAAAAAGTGTAAACAGCAATACGGAAAATACAAAAACAATCAAAACAATAAAAATCTTCTTGTTGAAAAGCATTAGAAGTTAGTTTTTTTGAATATTTAAATTTGCAATATAAAATAAACTGATAAATAATAAAAATAAATAAGCTACGTATAAACAAACATATAAATAACTCCATATTTGTATGAAATTAATTGCAATAATTGTAAGAATCATTGTAATAACAGAAATACATATAAAAATCAAAGCTACTTGCTTGTCGTTAAATCCAAGATAGGAAATATGATGAGCAGTATGGTCTTTTCCTCCAATAAAAGGTGATTTCCCTTTTCTTAATCTTTTTATAACCACTGTAGTTGTATCAATTATTGGTATGGAAAATACTAAAACAGTAACAATAATTTGTTTTGATATTGCAAGCATCTCAGATACATTATCGTTATTATTCCAGAAATAAATTATTCCAATGGCCGAAAGGAAAGCCCCTAAAAACTGACTTCCTGTATCTCCCATATAAATAGTTGCCGGCGACCAGTTAAACTTTAAAAAGCCAACCAAAGAAGCAAGTAATCCAAGCATGATAAAAAGATCAGGATTGTTAAAATTTCCAGAAATAAATAAACTGATAATTATTGTTGATAATATTGAAATAGAAACTAAAGTTGTTATCGCATCCATATTATCTAACATATTAATAGAGTTCATCATTCCTACTACCCAAATTATTGTGATTAAATAATTTAAGATTTCGGAATCAAAAATTCTAATATAAACATTTGTAAAAATAAGTATTACCCCACAAAGTATTTGAGCAAACAACTTAATTAATGGCTTTGTATCATAAGCATCATCAAACAAACCGAGCAAAAAGCCAATAG
>JAAXXA010000514.1 GCA_013334735.1 Bacteroidota bacterium | reverse complement strand
TCCTTCGGATATGCCCGAAGAAACATTTATTAAACGAATTGAAGAACCATATATAAGCGCTCAGATTATTACGAAATCAGAATATATAGGACCGGTTATCGGGCTTTGTATTGATAAAAGAGGTATTCTGAAAAATCAGGTATATCTAACGACTGATAGGGTTGAGATTTCTTTTGAAATGCCTCTAGCCGAAATAGTTTTCGATTTTTATGACAGGCTTAAATCCATCTCACGCGGTTATGCATCTTTTGATTACCACCCTATAGAATACCGTGATGCAAAACTTGTTAAACTTGACATTTTATTGAACGGGGACCCTGTAGATGCGCTATCTGCCCTTATTCACAGGGAAAATTCGTATAATTTTGGAAAGAAGATATGTGAAAAACTTCGTCAGCTTATACCACGTCAGCAGTTTGATATTGCCATACAAGCAAGTATCGGCGCTAAAATTATTGCCCGCGAAACTATAAAAGCGTACCGTAAAGATGTAACATCAAAATGTTATGGAGGCGATATCACGCGTAAACGCAAGCTTTTGGAAAAGCAGAAAAAAGGTAAAAAACGTATGAGGCAAGTAGGGAATATTGAAATACCACAATCAGCTTTTTTGGCAGTGTTGAAGTTGGATGATTAAGGCAAAAGGCAAAAGGCAAAAGGCAAAAGGTATAAGGTATAAGGAAAAAGGTAATCGGTAAAAATGGTAATCGGTATTCGGTTAAATGGTAATCGGTATTCGGCACTTCGGTAAAAGGGTAATCGGTATTCGGTTAAAGGGTAATCTGTATTCGGCACTTCGAGAACCTCAGTGCCCGAATCTGTAATCGGTTTGTATGACGCTACAAAGTGTTTGTCTGTATTGTTACAAAAATAAAAATATTGCAACCCTTCGACTACGCTCAGGGTAAAATTGCAAAAATTAAATTGCAAATTGTAAATTTATAAGACTTAGAATTATCAACGTTTACACTGCTTTTTAATTTTTCACTTTAGATTTTACATTTTAAAATTTGCACTATATATTTTGATGCTATGAGTTTACAAACGGAGATTACATGGGGTCAACATCAATAATTACTTTTATTCCTTTGTGATCTTTGTCGGCTTTTAATGCAGTGATGCATTCTGCAAGTATTAGTTTTGCTTTGGAAAGAGAAAATTCTTTTTCAAGTTTCAGTAAAATATTTTTCACAAATTCGTTTCTGATTTTTGATACGACAGGATATTCGGGTCCCAGAACACGTTGTCCGAACAATTTTCTTAAATTAATAGCAAGCTCCCGGGCAGATTTATTAAGCTCATCGGTATCTTTCTGTTTAACAACTATTTGAATGAGTTTATAAACAGGAGGATATTTATAAGTGATACGTTCATTTATCTGGCTTTCGTACATTATTTTATAATCGTTATCTATCACGTAACGAATCACAGAATGAAAAGGATTATATGTTTGAATTATTACTTTACCTCTTTTTTTCTTTCTGCCTGATCTTCCGCTAACCTGCGCCATTAGCTGAAAACTTCTTTCAAACGCTCTGAAATCAGGAAAACTTATCATGCTGTCGGCATTCATAATACCAACAAGACTCACATTCTCGAAATCAAGACCTTTTGTTACCATCTGAGTTCCCACGAGAATGTCAATTTTATGATCTTCGAAATCGTTGATGATCTGTTGATGCCCGTATTTGTTGCGTGTTGTGTCAAGATCCATTCGTACCACTTTTGCTTCAGGGAAAAAAATCGGGAGCTCTTCTTCAAGTTTTTCAGTACCAAAACCGTGCATCAAAATTTTATTATTTCCGCAAGCAGGGCATATTTCAGGGATATTTTCGGTATAACCGCAATAATGGCAAATAAGCTGATTAGAATTTTTATGATAAGTAAGAGTTACATCGCAATGCTTGCAACCGGGTATCCAGTTACATATATCACATTCCAAGCGAGCCGAAAATCCGCGTCTGTTCTGAAAAAGTATGACTTGTTCTTTATTTTTAAGCGCTTCTTCAATATTTTCGAGCAAGAAAGGTGTGAAGTGAGATTTCATTCTTTTCCTACGCGTATCTTCTTTTACATCGGCAACAAATATTTCGGGAAGCATCACTCCGCCATATCTTGTATTTAATTCAACAAAAGCATATTTGTTATTTTTTGCATTATAATAACTTTCAAGTGAAGGTGTGGCAGAACCAAGCAATGTTTTAGCGTTATGCAGTTTCGCGAGATAAATAGCCGAATCCCGTGCATTGTAGCGTGGCTGAGGGTCGTGTTGCTTATATGAATTGTCGTGTTCTTCGTCCACAATTATAAGTCCCAGATTGCTAAAAGGCAGGAACAGCGCAGATCTTGCGCCTAGTACAATCTGATATGATCCTTCACCTTTACTTAAATCATTCGTGTTTGAAAGTACTTTATTCCATATTTCAACTCTTTCAAAATCATTGAATTTAGAGTGATACACGCCGACTTTATTACCGAAAGATTTTCTTAAACGATTAATAATTTGTGTTGTTAAAGCAATTTCGGGAATAAGGTATAACACTTGTTTTCCTTGCTGCAAAGCCTCTTCAATAAGTTTGATATAAATTTCTGTTTTCCCGCTCGATGTAATTCCATGTAGTAGAACTATATCTTTTTCTTCAAAACCTTTTTTAGTTTCATTATATGCTAATGCTTGCTGTTCGTTGAATTCAGTATTATTTTTTACAGGTTTATCATAATTTTCGAGCCTTGTAATTTCGACAGTATATAATTCGCAAACTTCTTTTTTTACAAGAGCATTCAACTGAGCAGATGAAGTGTTAAGTTCTTTAAGCATTTCCGGTCGTGAAATTCTGCTTGTATTGTCCTTCGACTGCAATTTTTTACTGTACAAATACATCAGTATTTCCAGCTGTTTTGGGGCTTTTTTTTCAAGCTGATCAAATAATTCTTTAAGCAGTATTTCGTCCGAAAATTTATCGGATAATTTTACATAAGTTTCTGTTTTTACTTTATAATTATTTGTAAGTTCTTCTTCAAGTAACACG
>JAAXXA010000513.1 GCA_013334735.1 Bacteroidota bacterium | reverse complement strand
CAGAACTAAGCCTATATTCTGTAATGTGGTCAGAACATTGCTCATATAAGAACTCAATACACTGGCTAAAAACGCTACCTAAAGAAGGTAGCAATATCCTTGTAAAAGCGGGAGAAGAAAACGCGGGAATTGTTGATATTGGGGATGGAATGGCTTGCGTTTTTAAAATTGAATCGCACAATCATCCTTCTGCAATTGAGCCCTATCAGGGAGCTGCAACAGGGGTTGGCGGAATAAACCGTGATATCTTTACAATGGGCGCAAGACCAATAGCCCAATTAAATTCGCTTCGTTTCGGTAATATTGAACTTGAACATACAAAATGGCTTTTAAAAAATATTGTAAAAGGTATAGGCGACTATGGTAACGCATTTGGAGTACCTGTTGTTGGCGGAGAAATATATTTTGACGATTGTTATAATACAAACCCTCTTGTAAATGCAATGTCGGTAGGTATTGCAAAACATGAACAGCTTATTTCAGGTATTTCAAAAGGTGTTGGGAATCCTATATTTATTGTCGGCTCATCTACCGGTAAAGATGGTCTTCACGGGGCAACTTTTGCATCAGAAGATATTGATGCAAATACTTCGGAAAAGCTCCCTTCTGTGCAGGTTGGCGATCCTTTTCAGGAAAAACTTTTGCTGGAAGCTTCATTAGAAATAAGCAAAACCGGCGTTGTGGTTGGAATGCAAGATATGGGCGCTGCCGGAATAATTTGTTCCACATCCGAAATGTCGGCAAAAGGAAAACATGGGATGGAAATCCGGCTCAACAAAGTTCCTTTACGTCAGGCTGATATGGAACCATGGGAAATATTACTCTCCGAATCGCAAGAACGAATGCTTGTAATTGTAGAAAAAGGTAAAGAAGAGGTAATTAAAAAAATATTTGATAAATGGGATTTGAATTGTGCTCATATAGGCGATGTTACCGGAGATGGAAGACTTAAATACTTTTGGCACGATGAAAAAGTTGCAGATATTCCTGCTGAATCTCTTGTTCTTGGATACGGAACACCTGTTTATTTTAGAGATTATAAAGAGCCAGAATACTACTCCAGAACTAAAGAATTTACTTTAAGTAACATAACCGAACCATCTGAACTTAAAGATGTTGCAGATTTTATTATTAAGCAACCTTCAATCGCTTCCAAAAAATGGATTATTGAACAATACGATACAATGGTCGGCACAAAAAACATGAGTTCAAGTGCTTTATCAGATGCAGCAATTGTTAATATAAAAGAAACAAATAAAGCTTTAGCTCTCACAACCGATTGCAATTCACGTTATGTTTTTGCGGATCCTGTTATCGGAACCGAAATAGCTGTTGCCGAGGCAGCCAGAAATATAATATGCTCAGGCGGGGAACCAATAGCAATTACAAATTGTTTGAATTTCGGGAACCCATACAATCCTGATGTATATTGGCAATTTGTAGGCGCAATTAAAGGTATGAGCAATGCCTGTAATAAATTCAGAACACCTGTAACAGGCGGTAATGTTAGCTTTTATAATCAAACTGTAATTAACAATGAGGTTAATCCTATTTATCCTACCCCTGTTATTGGTATGTTAGGAATATTATCGGATAAACAATTTCAAACAACTTTAGGATTCAAAAACGAAGGAGATCTCATTTATCTTATCGGAGAATCAAAAAATGATATTGCATGTTCGGAATACCTTTATTCATGGCACAAAGTAAAGCTTTCTCCTCCACCCTATTTCAATCTGGATAAAGAATATGAAATGCTGAATGTTTTAAAAAATGTTATTCAGCTTAAAATGCTAAATTCCGCTCATGATGTTTCTGAAGGCGGGCTTTTTATCTCCCTTTTCGAATCGGCTTATAGCGGAAATATTGGTTTTGATATTAACTCTGATACTAAAATAAGAAAGGATGCTTTTTTATTTGGTGAAGCGCAGGGACGCGTTGTTGTTACATTATCACCTGATAAAGAAAACGATTTTGTTGATTATTTGGTAAAGGGTAATATTGAATTTAGTCTTTTGGGTACTGTAAAGGGTAATGAAATGATTATTGATAATAAATCATTCGGGCTTGTTGAAAATGCAGCAAAGCTTTATGAAGAGGCTATTCCCGCTTTTATGTCGTTTAGTTAAGCATATCCATGTTGTCATATCGAATCCCTCTTTCATCGGGATAAACTCCGTGAGATATCTAAAGCTCCGAAAATAGATTTCTCCCGTTGGTCGAAATGACAAATAAAACCTTAACTAAACGGCATTGATTCCCGCATTTATGAGATAGTGTGTATCCAATTGCCACGACCTTTAGGTCGTGGGTATAAAACACAATAACGACAGGGGCTTTAGCCCAAATATTCTATGCTTAGTCTTTTTCGGTAATGTAACAATTTCGTCATAGTAAGCTGTTACACTGAGCGAAGGGTGATATAGTAGTCATGGTGAGCGTAGTCGAACCATGACAATGACGTAAAAATGAACATTACAGACTCTTCTTTGCTTTACGCGTATGCAACATGTCGGAGCATATCAGTATTGATCATTCTATTATTCTGTTTTTATAATTTTCTTAATAAAGATATTGTTCCCTTTATTATCAATAGATTTCAGCAGATATATTCCTTGTTTAAGATTATTAGTATTTAATGTAACTGTGTTGTGTTTGAATGTATAATTACTAAATGACAGTATTTCGCGTCCTGTAATATCAAAAAAACAAAAATTCACCTCCCCGCATTTATTGTTAATAGATACCGAAATATTATCTTTAAAAGGATTTGGGAAAATATTTACATTTTCATTTTCGGTATTTATTTCAATATTGCCCTCAGTACAGTCAACTAGAGGTAACTCAATATATGATGAGTATGTGCTGTTTGTATAAATTGTATTTGTTGCAATAAGAGTATCACCAGCAGTGTACATAATTCCTCCGTTATTCAGGTTACAATCGAAACGTGAATAATTTGAAGATGTAATATCCACTCTGATTTTATGACCTGCAAGAAAAGTATTTGCAATTTCGGGTAAATTAATAGTT
>JAAXXA010000512.1 GCA_013334735.1 Bacteroidota bacterium | reverse complement strand
ATTATAACTGTAATTTTTCTTCTTCTCTTTAAGTTTACCGCGATTCCATTGATTTTATTCGTTTATATATTTTTATCAATTTTCCAAAATTCCATAAAAAAATGAAATTTCGCGCAGAAATAAATGTTATGCCATTGAAGGAATTATTAGACCCACAAGGCAAGGCAGTAACATCGGCTATGAAAAATATAGGTTTGCCCGAAATTTACAATGTGCGAATTGGCAAACACATTACCCTTGAATTAGAAGCCGCATCAAAGCAGGAAGCCTTCGATAAAACAGATACTGCCTGCAAAAAAATGCTTGCAAACATGATTGTGGAATATTATGATTTTATGATTTTTGAAATGTGAAGTTGTATTTTGGGCAAGAAATATTTTTTAATTATGATAACTGATGTTCCGCTTGAAAAATAAATTCATAAAATACTTGTTATACCGATAAGGAGCAGGTTTGTTCACAACCATATCTTATTTCAAAGGTGTTTATGGTCTCACTTCGTTCGGCAGTAAAATACTTTATCTCGTTTCTATCACCGACAAGTCGGGACAAGTCAGCATCCGCCATAGGCGGATTCGTTCTAATCATCTTTGCTATTGCAAATCTGCTAATAACGAGTATAACATTAACCAATTTTATATAAACATCCGAACCCTTTGGGTTCAATAATATTAAACAACCTCTTAATGAATAAAATAAAATACTTAATATTTCTTCTTTCATTATCATACTTCGGTTATAGTCAGGATACATTAAAGGAAATAAAAACTGCAAATTATGTTGAGCCTGAAATAATGGCAGGTTGCATAGTACCTAACTATCCGGGATATCCCGCCGTTCATTTGCTAAAATCATTTTACCTCAGTCTTGGGAAATTCAATTATAACCCGCAAAATGCATGGTCAGGTTATTATAATTACCCTTTTACAGGGGTTTCTGTTTCCTATACCGAACTCGGTAACACAAAAGTATTTGGCGAGGAATTACGTATCATGCCTTATATCGAGCTAAACACATCTAACAAATTACAAAATGCTTTAATATTTAAATTGGGAATTGGCTGTTCATATTTAACAAAACATTTTAATGAAGCTACAAATTCAGGAAATTATGCAATAGGCTCCGGATTTAATTTTGCTTTTCAAGCGTTCCTGCATTATAATGTAATTACAGGAAAGCAAAGTATTTTAAGAATTGGCGGTGGGTATCTACATAGCTCGAATGGGCATACTCAATTACCCAATTTCGGTTTAAACACGGCTACTTTAAGTGTTTCGTATCTTAATTTTATGAAACCTCTTTCAAATTATCATTTGGATAAATTCATAAAACCTGCTATTGACAAGAAAAAACAATATTTTGTTTTATTACGAAGCGGTATAGGAATGCATGAATTTGGCGGAACCATGAATCCCGTTGGTGGCGCTAAAAGAGGTGTGTTTTCTGTTGCTGCTTCAACAGGAATTATTTTCAAACATAATATAAAAGTTCAGGCAGGATTTGCATATAGATTCTACCAACAATTTTATTCGTATATTTTAAATCACGAAACACCTCAATACATAGAGCACCCTGTAATCAATTCATCTAATTTTTATTTTTATGCAGGTTGTGAATATCTTCTGGGACATGCAGGAATTGATATTGAAGGAGGGCTAAATTTATATAAACCTTTTTTCAAAAAATATAATACGTTGTTCGAGAATAACAGAGGATTTAGTTTTATGCTAAAAAAATTATTTAATTCAAGACTGGGCTTAAAACTATATTTATTAAATACTGCAAAACAGCATAAAAATAATCTTTTTATGGCAGCACATATTAATGCCAATTTTGGCGAAGCCGATTTTTCGGATATTAGTTTGGGGTATATTTTTATAATTCCGGGGAAATAATAATTAAATGTATATTTGTATTAAAAATTTGATTATTGGAAGAGTAATACAAACTACAGGAGCTTTAGTAGTATTGTCTTACCCCCCTATAAGTTGGACACTTTTATTAAAAAAGTTTAATACTTTTTCATTCTTACAACATGACAATTAAGCTAAAGCAAGGAACATATTTAAACATATTTGAAATTTATTTTAAAATAAACAGCAAATTAATATGTGGTTTATTTAGTTTTATTTTTATCCTTTTCTCATTAAACTGCTTTTCCCAGTTAGATACAAATGTTTTGATAGTGCCTATGAATAGTGGCTTTGTGCAATTTGACAAGCCCGTAACTAAGATGTTAAATTATAACAAAGTTAAAATTGATTCGATCAAAAATGATATTACTAAATTATCAATTGACAGGCTGAAAGTTCAGTTCCCGCACTTTTCATTTATTAATTTACGTAACAATAATGATTTCCGTTATTTTATAGATACTTTAAATGTCCTGTACCAATGGGACTCATTTCAAATAAAGAATATAGTTGACAGTTGGGGTGTGAGCAAAATTTTTATGGTTAATGACAACAGACCCAAATTCAAATATTATGGACGAATTATAAACGATAAAGATGTAGCTGTTTTTCGCGCGTTAATTCAAAAATATAATTTTCAATACATCTTTTTTATAAATAAATTTGAAACAATTACACGCCGTCCATTTTCATCTAAAACATACTTTTGCCTTCATTTTGAAATTTACGACCAGAAATTTAATAAAGTTTTCGGAGGGAAAAGCTATTGGTCTGCTCAAATTTCCCGGACCATGTATTCCAGTGTTTTTAGTTACTTTACCCGTGATGCTTTTGACGATTTTTATAAACAGATTAGTAATTTTTTAGCGCCATAATAATAGTAGATATCCCTTCAAAAGCCACAAAATTAAATATAGCTACTGATTCACAGAATAGATTTTAAATTGAATTCAAGTACAACAAAAAAAACTATTTGGACAAAATTAATTAATGTAACAAAGTTAGAATAAACCTACTATACTCAACTTTGCATTGTTTAAATACCTTGCTGTTGAAAGGTTTCAGCAGTGTGCTTTAAAATTATTATTTTAGCGGACATTCAAATAAAGACGGATATGCCCACTAAAA
>JAAXXA010000040.1 GCA_013334735.1 Bacteroidota bacterium | reverse complement strand
CTCCAAAATAGAAGCCCGAATATCCCATAAAGTTGCCAATAAATAATGATTCATCAGTATTCTCAAAAGGAGTTTGAATTTGATGAACTCCTGTAAGTTCGCCATTAACATAAGCCCTCATAACATTATTATTCAGTTCTAACGAGAAATAATTCCATTTATCAAGAACTACAGGGCATATTAATCCCTGTTTAGAGATTGCAAAAACATATTGTGTTTTGTTTGTATCTACTTGTTGTAAAATAACACCTTTATTATTTTCGGAATTACCTATAATTGTTGCCCATTTTGTAAATATTGATTTGGGTGTATTATATGGTTTAAATATTACCTCGAGAGAAAATTGTTTCCCAAGTTTAATTTTCCCTTTTTCACCTTTTGAATAAAATAATCTGTTAGCAAAATTATTTTCAAGCAGTTCGTGAATTATATCATTTTTATCTTTCTCGAAAATAAAATTATCACTAGTTTTTTCTTTTTTCTTTTTTAATAAAAAGATCCTCCCGTTAGTTTCCTTAATATCATATAATGCAGATAATATCAAAGGAATTTGATTATCGTAAAATCTGTACATTTCGGGTTCGAAAAATATTTTAGTATTTTCATTCTTAATAAGAAATGAAAGGATATTATTGTAATCGCTTTTTAAAGCTATGTCAACAAAACCGGGATTAATTGCCGCCACTGTATTGGATATATTGTGATACAACGCCTGATAAAAATTTGCTGTAAATATTAAGATTTTTTCTTTAGTATTAGTCAAGTTCCGGATATAATTTCCGTTTTTTATTATATAATTATCCTCTTCTTTATTTTTTTCTTTGTTGTTTTTTTCAACAATTAAATCAGTTATTTTCTCATAATCATATATTGTTTGGAAAAATGAAAATGACAGCATGAAAATTAATAATGCAAAAGGTATTATGAATATCCGTTGTTTTTTAATTATTTTATATAAATCGTCGGCAAAGATTGTTAACAAAATAAAAGCCATTGGACTGCATGTAAATAATGACCAATTATGACTTCTGCCCTGATAATATAAGAAGTATCCAATTCCAAGTATTGTAAGCAAAAATATTACAGCTGTATGTGCATTTATCTTTTTAGTTATTATATTTTGCACGGAATAAAGAAAGCCGGTTACATAAATTAAAATTATTAATTGCCACGGATGAAAGGTTAATGGCATGGGCAACATACCGAAACCAATAAACGAGAATATCCTTATTGTAGTAAACATTTCTGATAGCTGAGGATAATTTCCGTAAAATATTTTTATTAAAATGAAATAGGACAGAAATGTAATTGCTAATACAGCTATTGCCGTTATAATATGTATTAATATTCTTTTGAGAATTGTTTTGAAATTTTGATTTTCTAATTCTAAAAACGAATAAAAAGCTATCAGGCACAAATATGTTAACATTCCAATTTCAGGATTCCATAATATTCCGGAAGAAAAAATAAAAAAAGATAAATAATATAGAATTTTTACCTTTATGTTTTTATGATTATTTTCTTGTTTACGACTACTGTCAATTGAATTGAAAATTTGTGTTTTATTGATAAGATTAAGATAAATAGTTGAATAATAAATCAAAGAAAATAATAATATCCATCTGATTGGGGTTGTAGAGAATGTTGAATCGTAATTAGTTATAATATGAAAATATGCATAAGAATTAAAAAATATTGTAGTAAATCCAAATAAGATCAAAAACTTATTTTGTATTATTTTTTTAAGAAACAGAAACAAAAACAAAAAAAACGATGATAACAAGATTGACATTATTATTGTAAAATTCAATATGCTTAATCCGAATATTTTCAGTATCGGAGTTACAAAATGCGGATAAAGTCCATAGGTATTTGTAAAATGATCAACCAGCATTGGAACCCCATTGAATACTTGTACTACAGAATAATATACCGCGTTGAAATCATATTTGTTTTCGTACGTATATGGAAACTTAAAAACTGAAATCAGAAATACAATAAAAATTATAGAAAAACAGAAAAGAGTAACAAAAATATTTCCTGTTTTATTTAAAAGGCTAAATGTTTTTTCGGAATATTTAAAATTATATAAATAACAAAAAAGTATTAATGGGAATAATATTAACAGATATACATATAAATACTTATGAAGGAATGTTGACAGAAAATAAAAATCCCAATTTGTTTTTGCTACGGAATCCTGCACGTTAAGCATATTAATACCAAAAGGATTTTTGGAAACAAATCCCATATAAGTTATAAATATTACAAATCCCATACTAATGAACAATGAAAAATAGTACAGAATATTTATACTCTTTGGTTCTTTTTTCTTTTTTGTTTTATTTTTGGAATGCTTATTTATTACTTCTGAATTGAAATCCTCTGTTTTATATTTTGAATTTACTATCTTATTTATCAGATAATAAAAAATAAATAAGCAAATGGAAAAGATTATAACTCCACTTATAAATAATAATTTTTCTTTTGATTCAGGCAGGAGAGAATCAGCAGGCTCTATAGTTACATTTAAACCATATTCAATTGCCTCTTTAATATTTGGATGATAAAAAGTATTGATTAAAAATGAAACTATTAAGTAACATATTGAGGACAGAATAAATGTTAAAAACCAAGTAAAATATTTTATTTTATATGAGTTTGTCATTATTTTATGTTTCGGTGCTACGCAACTAATTTTTAATAAATCAAATACTTTTTACTCATATCATTCCATTTAGCATCATATTTACTTTCTACGAAAAAAATCAGTAAATCGGCGTCGTACTTGCTGTCAACAAAATAAATCTTTTTTTTAGCATCGTATTTGTTGTCGCAGAAAAACCATAAACCATCATTGTTTACATCGTACGAGCTGCTAACTTTGTAAACCCATAAATCAGCATCGTATTTACTGTCGCATACGAAAACTTTAATATCCGCATCATACTTACTGTCGCAAGAAAATACTTTTTGCGAAAAAGCCTCATTTGTCAATGCTTTTAAAAAAAAGATCAATGAAAGAAAAATATAAAATTTTAGGGATATCGTTTTCATAAATTCAGATTTAGTTTCTTTATTCCATTTCTAAAACTCTGTTAGGTTTGTTATATCGAACGGACGCTGTATGGAGCGACGCACTGAGTCTATCGAAGTCTTGAAAAGGTAGTGAGAAAGCATCGATTATCAATCAGATTTCTCCCTTCGGTCGAAATGACAAAAAGGATTGAATATCTAATTAAATTGGTTATTTTATAATGCACCTTTATGTCTTTTTTCAAACTCTTTAAAACCACTTTCTAAAAAATTTACAAAATTATCTACATTAAGGTCGTAAGCTTTAGGCTTTGCCAGAAGGCTATCGTTTGTATCGAGCAAAACATAATAAGGCTGAGCATTCATATTAAAACGGGTAACCTGAAAATCGGCAAATTTTTTACCAATACTTTGTTTAACTTTTCCGTCATATTTTGATGTTATCCATTCAGATTTTGGAAGTGTTGTTTTATCATCAACATAAAGAGCGACGACAATATATTTCTCTCTTAGTATTTTTAGTACTTTCGGATCTGACCATACGTTAGCTTCCATTTCACGGCAGTTTACGCAACCATGACCGGTAAAATCAATGAAAATAGGTTTGTTTTTTTGTTTTGCACAAGCAAGAGCCTGATTGTAATCAAAAAAACCTTTTAAGCCATGGGGTAGGTGCAAAATATCGGAATATTTGGGCTTATCGCATAATTCATTAATTGTAGTATTGCTTCCTGTATTGGCATTTTCACGAATAATTGCGTTCAGATCAAAATCGTGTGTTGCCTGCGGAGGTATATAACCCGATAAAGCTTTTAAAGGAGCGCCAAACATGCCGGGTATCATATAAACTACAAAAGTAAATGTGATAATTGCAAGCGTTAAACGAGGCACGGAAATATGTTTTATATCACTGTCGTGAAAAAATTTAAGTTTCCCCAGCAGATAAAAACCAAGCAGAGTAAATATTACAATCCATATCGCAAGATAAATATCACGATCTAATATTCCCCAATGATAAACCTGATCTGCAACGCTCAAAAATTTAAAGCCTAGTGCAAGTTCCAGAAATCCTAAAACTACTTTAACGGTATTTAGCCACCCGCCCGATTTGGGTAGTTTGTGCATTAACGAAGGGAAAAATGCAAATAAGGTAAAAGGTAAAGCAAATGCAACTGAAAATCCTAAAATTGCAATAATTGGACGTAAAATGTTACTACCACCGGTTGAAGATTCAACCACTACCCAGCCAACAATAGGTCCTGTACACGAAAAAGAAATCAATACAAGTACGAGTGCCATAAAAAACGGAGACCAAAATCCTCCTTTATCAGCTTTAGAATCAACTTTATTTACCAAACTACTAGGCAAAACTATTTCGAACATTCCAAGGAATGAAGCGGCAAAAATCATAAATACTATGAAAAAAATAATATTAGGTAACCAGTGAGTTGACATCCAGTTAAAAATATCAGAAGTTACAGTACCCTTCCCTAAAAATGTAGAAATAACAATTAAAAGAACTATCGGGACTGTGTATATTGCGATTATGGAAATACCATAAAAAATAGCGTTTCGCTTGGCTTTTATTTTATTTTTGCTGCCTTTTAAAAAAAACGAAACTGTCATTGGTACCATTGGAAAAACACAGGGAGTAATAATAGCTGCAAAGCCCATAGATATTGCAAACAATAATAAACCCCATAATCCTTTGCCTTCAAATGAACTGTTGTCAGAATTTTGTATTTGTGAAGTATTGGTGCTATCCTTTTTTGAGGATTTTATAGAATCAATGCTTGCCATTTCTGAAATACTGTCTTCTTTGCTAATAGTTTTGGATTTCGAATTTCCTTCAACTTTAAAAGAAAAATCAACATCTTCGGGGGGTAAGCATTGTTTATCATCGCAACACATAAATGATAATGTACCTTTTATTGTATTAGGTTTATCGGATAATATTTTTATTTGTTGCGAAAATGTTGCTGTATTTGAAAAGAATTTCAATTTCATTTCAAAGTTAGGGTCGTACTCCTCGATGCCCTTTGGTTCAAATACATTCCCAATCAATTTGTAATCTTTTTTGTTATCAATAAAAGAAAATGAAGTTGGAACAGGTCCGTCTCCTTTAATATTTTGGGAGTAAACATGCCAGCCTTTATTCATGGTAGCTTTCAAATAAAGGATAGCTGTTGAGTCTGATGTTTTAACTGAATTAAATGTCCATTTTACAGGTTTTAAAACTTGCGCAAATGATAGGCTAAAGCTAAACAGCAGTGTAATTAATAAAAAATGTATTTTTTTCATAAAATATTTTTCAAATTCTTAAACAAAAATAAGAATTATTTTTTTATACTTTCGGCAATTAACACTCTTTGTGTTTTATTGGTTATTCTGTAGCGATTATCCAATCTATATCCTACAACCCATATAATATCATTATCATTACATAGCAACCATGTATTTTCCTTGTCGAGCAGTGATAACTTTTGATCGGTAAAAAAATCGCTGATCTTCTTCTTGCCTTTCATACCATAAGGATAGAAATAATCGCCGGCTTTCCATTTTCGTAGTTTTAACGGAAAAATTAATTTATCATTATCAATACAAGCAATATTTTTTTTCTTTAAAATTTCGGAATTATCGAAAAGATCATCACATATATTATTTGACTTTTTTATATTTTGGGCTAAAGCCCTTTGTTCACAGGAGTTTTGAATAGCCCCGACCTTAAGGTCGGGGTAATTCAAATGATCTCGACATAAGGACTTTAGTCCCATTTGTGAATTAATCGGGTTGGAAATATTAAAAGTTTTAAATTTTAAGTGTAAAGGTGTTTTTATTTCTAAACAGTTTTTTTTAATCAGAAATATTGTTTCCTTATTTGTATCGTTCAAAGGCGATATTATCAGTTGGGTTCTGTCTTTCACTAATCTGTGTGTAGAAGAAAAAAATTGTTTCCCGGATAAGCTTTTAAGACTATCCGAAATTTTTTTAATAATTTCTCCTGAAAAATTGTAAGGTTTTAAATATTCAAACAGAAATAATTCTTTATGTTGCAAATCATAAATTTTTTCAATATCAATAAATGCAATTTCTCTTTCGTGTTTTACAATACCCGCTTTTTTCTCTTCAACCAAAGATTGGAAAACATTTTCAATTTGTGATATTTTCTTTATATCATTTGTTATTGAGTTTTCAATATCAGGATTCATTTCTTTAAGCAGAGGTATCAATTGATGCCTTATTTTGTTCCTTAAATATTTCAACGAAGCGTTACTGCTGTCTTCCCTGTATTCTATTTTGTTTTTTGATGCGAAATTATCAATTTGGTTCCTGCCGGCAAACATTAAAGGACGCACAATATTTCCTGTTTTTGCTTTTATTCCGTGAAGTCCGGCAATTCCTGTTCCTCTGATAAGGTTAATAAAAAAAGTTTCAATTTCGTCATTTTGATGATGAGCTGTTGCAATATAATCATAATGATTTTTAATCCGTATTTCTTCAAACCATGAATATCTAAGATCTCTTGCAGCCATTTGTATTGATATTCCATGCTTTTCAGAATAAGCTTGCGTATCAAATTTTTTCACATAAAAAGGTACATTAAGCTGTTTTGCAAGATTCTTTACAAATTTTTCATCGCCATCGGATTCTTTTCCTCTCAGGTTGAAGTTGCAATGCGCTATCCCGAAATCAAAACCTTCTTTTCCCAACAAATGACACAGTACAATAGAATCGATACCGCCGCTAACTGCTACAAGTATTTTGTCGCTTTTGCAGAATAGTTCATTAGTTGATATAAATTCTTTAAAGTTTTTCAACATGAAATTTGGGAAAAAGATTAGTTCAATAATATCAAGTTTTATCCCAATTTGCCGGGATTATTTATGATTTTGGGATTTACCTCCATTTATCAGGTCTTTGTAAAAGATATCCATTTTTTAAAGTTATTTCCGTTGGTAATATTGCATTTTTAAATTTGTCAGGGTGGTTTTCAAGTTTTATATAATTGTCAGCTTTATGTTTCAAGTCGTAGCTGAACCTATTTGGTGGAAAATACACAAAAATTTTATGTGAAGGCTTTAATTCTCTTAAAAAGTCAATTGGTGGTGTTAAATCGCTGTCGGCTGAAACGATTATTGAAACATCTGTCCTGTTTAAAACAACATCACGAATCATTTTTACTGCAATGTTTACATCCGATTGCTTTTCTTCAAAAGTATTAATTGGGTTTTTACAATTGTAGCAAGTAATGGTTTTGCTAAGATATTTCCCGAAAACCAGTTGAAATTTCGGATTTAATCTGTTGGCAGAGAAAAATAAATCTTGCCTGTCTTGTTTCCCTTTATCTTTAGGAACTGCTGAAAAATAACTAACTTCAATTAATTCCTGATGAGGTTTTAAGAAGCTTTGACAAAATCTAATCATGTCAAGCCAATAATATTGTTTCCACTTTTTACTTTTTAATCCAAAGTAAAAGTTAAAACCATCAATGTAAAAAATTACTCTTTGTTTTCGTGCTTCCATTTTAAAAAAAAGCCACCTTCAATTGGTGGCCAGACCTAAGTATTTCTCAACTTAGGGGGGTAAATATTTTAGTTTATTATATTAAAACGAATTAAAGAATATATTTGCAAAGTTACTATATGTTTTTTAAAAATACAAGAAAAAAATGTTTTTTTTACCTACTTTATCTCAACAGATTTAATTGTTCCTGAATTTGGATAAAATAGAAGCTTAATATTTTTATCGTATGGTAATTCTGTAACAACGCCATATTGGTTGATAAGAATATTTGCATCGGCTTTTTCTTTATTGTTATATGCTATGGAAACTTTTCCATTATCAGGAATTCTGTAATAAAGTCCGTGAGCTTTTTTCTTGATATTAGTTTTTTTATCAATAAAAGAAGAAATAGAATTTGTGTTTCCCGAACCATTGATACTTAGATACACACTTTCTCCTTTATTGCTAGTTGTATCTGCAACTCCTTCTTTTTCCGAAAAGCGGAAAAGAGGTAATGTAATTGAATTTTTGGCAGATTCAGGAACATAAGTAAAATGATACTTCAATTGTTGTTTAATAGTTATGCCCGTAAAAAGGTTAAGATATTCTGTTTCGCTTTTTTTCAACTGCTCATTCATATATTCAAAACTTTCTTTAGTATAATTTACTTCTGATAAACCGCTTATCAGATCGAAAGCGCTTTGTTTTACTCGCATTATAAAATCAGCGGCCTCTTTAGCTTTTTGTTCTAAAGTTTTTTCAACAAGTATCTTTTTTAATACCTTTTTTTCAATAGTGATAGTATCTAAATTAACTTTTTCAATAATAGTATCAAAGGATTCGGCAATATTTGAATTTACAGAAAATTGTCCGGTAGGTTCATTAAGTTCTTCAATCGCATCAACAGAGGGCGTTTCAGGATTAATAACAGATTTAATTTCGCTGCTTTTGTTGATACTGCTAACTAATCCGGCTTCTGTCAATTCCAGTAACAAAGGTTGTTTTTTAAAACATCCTTTTGTTGATTCGACAAAATAATATTGATCCGGGTCGGGAATGGAATATGAATTCAACTTTATATCGCCTAAGCTGTATGAAACAGAGTTAGCAGTTATAACATTGGAAATCCCTAAATATTTATCCGCATAAATTGAGTATGGTCCTTTTATTTTGTGTGTTTTGTTAACGGTTACTTCTACTGATATTCCCGTTTTTGGTAAAGAATAATAAACGCCATCGCTTTTTGGCATTTCTCCTTTTGTGTCAACATGACGTACATTTAAAGTAGAACAAGCAGTTGCAAAAAGCATAGCAAAAATAAAAGTGTATGCGGAATATTTTCTTATCATAGTTTTAAATTTTTTTTACAAAAGTATAAAAGTATTTGTTTCTTTATTAAAGCAGAATATTATTATTTAAAGACATCTCTAATAACTCAAAATAACATGGTTGCAATGGCTTTTGTTATACCGTCATTGCGAGGAGGTACGACGAAGCAATCTATTTAAAATACTTCACGTGAATGAGATTGCTTCACCATTCGTTCCTCATGGTTCGCAATGACGATCAAGTTTGGTATCTTCACTTAACTTTTTTATCTTTAAAATATATAATCCTGCAAACGTCAATAAACCATTAAGGATAAGCAATTCGAAGCCAAATTTATAACCACTGAAAAGAGCTTCGGAAAACATATTTATAAAATAACATATAGCAGGGGAGAGGATAGCAACAATCCAGACGTACTTATCTTTCACGGAAAATTTTGTAAACAAACCAAATGAAAATAAACCAAGCAATGGTCCGTAAGTATAACCGGCAGCAGTGTAAATTGCATTGATCACAGCTTCGTTATTAAGCGCCCTGAAAATAAGTATAACAATAAATAATATTGTTGCAAAGCCTATATGAACTATATAACGTACTCTCTTTTTTTGTTTTTCATCAAGTTTGCTTTTATCTTTAAATCCTAAAAAGTCAACGCAAAAAGATGTGGTAAGCGCTGTTAATGCACCGTCGGCACTGGGATAAGCTGCGGAAACCAATCCTACCATAAAAACCAATCCTGCGATCGGGCTTAAATAATTAAATGCTATTATAGGAAAAAGATTGTCGGTTTTTGCAGGAATACCAATGCCTTTGGCGGAAGCAAATAAATATAAAACTGCGCCAAGCGTTAGAAACATTATATTCACAAATATTAATATTCCGCTGAAAGTGAACATGTTTTTCTGCGCTTCTTTAAGATTTTTGCAACTGATGTTTTTCTGCATCATTTCCTGATCAAGCCCTGTCATAACAATAGCTATAAATGCTCCGCTAAAAAACTGTTTTAAAAAAAAGTTTTTGCTATGCCAGTCGGTTTCAACAAGCCTTGTATAGCCGGCTTCACGTATTTTATTAAAAATATCGCCCAAGCCAAGATTAAGTTCTCTGGAAATAAAAACAATTGAAAGTATTACTCCCAGTAACATAAATGTAGTTTGTAAAGTATCTGTCCAGATAATAGTCTTTACGCCGCCTTCGTAAGTGTATAAAATAATTAGAATAATAAATATCATTACTACCAGCCAGAATGGCACTCCCCAGTGGTCGAAAACAAATATCTGGAGAACATTCACTACTAAAAACATTCTGAATGAAGCGCCTATTATCCTTGATAATAAAAAGTAAAATGCTCCTGTTTTATACGACCAGAATCCAAAACGTTGATTAAGGTAACTGTAAATAGAAGTAAGGTTTAAGCGGTAGTAGAGCGGTAAAAGTATTGTTGCAATAACCGTATATCCTATCAAAAACCCAAACACCAAACCTAAATAGGTGAATTGCTGTGTACCCACCAATCCAGGCACCGACATAAATGTTACTCCCGACAATGATGCGCCTATCATACCATAAGCGACAATATACCATGGCGATGATTTATTGCCTACATAGTAAGAATCATTATTGGACTTTCTTGAAGTAAGCCAAGTAATGAAAAAGAGAAGTATGGTATATACTACAAAGCAAAGCAGAATATAAACAGGAGCCATTTTTTATGATGATTTAATGCAAATGTATGAAAATTATGTAATTGTTATGCCTCTGTGGCTAATATTTGTTTCAATATTAAACTATCGACCAAAAAATAAAATATTTAACGCCAAATGAATTTTTTTGTAAATTTGTCTAATTAAAATTGTATCTGTAAATTGAATTTTGCTTTTTGTTTTTATAAATATTAAATAAAATAAATATGAAAGAACTTAATATAAGACATCAACTGATTAATGACATTAGATTTTTAAGTCCTGATTTATTATCACAAGTTTTTCATTATTTTGAACTGTTAAAATTTTCAGATAATAATAAAAAAAAAGCATGGAAAACCTATATCGGTTGCATTTCTGATAAAGAAGCTGTTACTCAAAAAGAAATAATCAACAGGGAATTTGAAAATATTGAAGGAGAATGGTAACTATGAACACAATTGCACTTGATACTAATATAGCAATTGATATCCTTAATGGGAAAGAGGATATTTTATATAAATATGAAAAATATTCAACCATACATTTACCTGTAACTGTTTGTGGGGAATTACTTTTTGGCGCTGCTAATTCAGATAATTACAAGAAAAACCTTACAAAATATCGTGGATTTATTTCAAGCTGTATGATACTGAATATTAATTCTACAATAGCTGAACAATATGCTATAATCAGTAAAAATTGAAAGATAAAGGGAATCCAATTCCTGAAAATGATATTTGGATAGCTGCAACTTGTATTGTTTATGAAATTTCACTTGCTACTAATGATAAGCATTTTAACAATATTGAAGGACTAAAATTAATAGAATAAAAAACTGAAAATATAAATAAAACATACAGGTAAAACAAACAAAACAACTATTGCTTAATAACTGATGTTACGCAATTTACCTTGGCGAATAAAATTTATTCGTGAATAATAGTATCTTTTTTAAAAGAGATTCCTCACTATCGTTCGGAATGACAAATTTATTATTGATACGGAGGAATCTCTTTTAAAAAAGATACTATTATTCACGAATAAATTTTATTCGCCAAGGTAAAT
>JAAXXA010000511.1 GCA_013334735.1 Bacteroidota bacterium | reverse complement strand
ACACGAAATATTGATCAGCATTATTGTAATTATCATGCTGGTTATAAATCTTCGCGCATCCTTTATAATTTCAATATTATTGCCAGTAGGTGTGTTGATGACTTTTATTGCAATGCGGTTTTTCGGAGTTGATGCCAATATTGTGGCTCTGTCAGGAATAGCCATAGCTATAGGAGTTATGGTTGACATCGGAATTGTTGATGTTGAAAATATAATAAGGCATCTCGAAATGCCCGAAAACAATAAATTACGAGGAAAAGAACTGCTCCCTGTAATATATAAAGCCACTACTGAGGTAAGAGCGGCAGTTGTTACAGCCATTGCGACAACCATTGTAAGCTTTCTTCCGGTATTTGCAATGGAAGCAGCAGAAGGTAAATTGTTCGGTCCCCTTGCATATACAAAAACATTTGCAATAGTCGCTTCATTTATATTAGGTATGATTGTGCTGCCGACATTGGCATATTTTGTTTTTTCCTTACGTCCTGATAGAAAAAAAGTAAAACAAACTTGGAATTACATATTAATTATTGCAGGAGTATTTTTTACAATAATTTGGGGTACATTACCTGCTTTGGCATTAACTGCCATTGGATTAAATAACTTGTTTAAGCATCGTTGGACAGAGAGTTATAAAAATTTTCCAAATTATATAAATGTGGGCATAACTGTTATGGTATCCCTGTACTATCTGTCAATTGAATGGCTTCCATTAGGTGCGCGTAATAGTACGTTGGTGAACTTTCTATTTGTTGCAGGCATTGTTGCTGTATTTCTTGCATCACTTATGTTAATTATTCATTACTACGTACAAATTATCCGTTGGTGTTTGGAAAACAAATTAAAATTTCTGCTTATCCCTATATTTACAGTATTTTTAGGAATAATGGCATGGCAGGGAACGGATAAAATCTTTGGTTTTATTGCTAGCGGAATGGAAAAAGCAGGATGGTCTAGCTTCAGGCAAACAACTATCTGGAAGAGCGCAATAAAAATATTTCCGGGAACAGGAAAAGAGTTCATGCCTTCACTTAACGAAGGTTCGTTTTTACTCATGCCAACCAGTATGCCTCATTCCAGCATCGAAAAAAATCTTCAATATATTGAAACACTTGATAAACGAATTTCAACGATACCTGAAGTCGAAATAGCAACCGGGAAATGGGGACGTGTAAATTCGGCACTTGATCCTGCGCCGGTGCAGATGTTTGAAAATACAATCAACTATCGCCCTGAATATATTCTTGATGAAAATGGACATCGTGTGCGCTTTAAAGTTGACGGAAATGATAATTTTGAATTAATAAATGGTAAAAAGTATAATCCTGATAATGAAGTATTCAGGATTATTTCTTCCGATAGTCTAATTCCAGATGACAATGGTGAATATTTTCGTCAATGGCGACCTGAAATTATGAAACCATTGGATATCTGGAACGAAATAGTAAAAATGACCAGCATACCGGGATTGACTTCCGCCCCAAAATTACAACCAATAGAAACAAGGCTTGTAATGCTCTCTACTGGGATGCGAGCGCCAATGGGATTAAAGATATATGGTCCTGATTTGAATTCAATACAAGATGCAGGATTAGCATTTGAAAAAGCTTTAAAGGAAGTACCTTCAGTTAAAGCTTCAGCAGTATTTTACGACCGTGCTTTTGGAGCACCCTATATTGAAATTAAGCTCAACAGGGAAGCAATGGCAAGATATGGAATGTCTATAAGTGATGTTCAGGAAGTACTTCAAGTAGCAGTAGGTGGTATGTCGTTAAGTACATCGGTTGAAGGACGCGAACGTTTTCCAATACGTGTACGCTATGCCCGTGAATTACGCGATAATCCTGAAGATTTAAAACGAATTCTGATTCCCGCGATGAACGGAACACAAATTCCATTGAGCGAAATTGCAGATATTGATTACACTCAGGGAGCTCAGATGATACGGAGTGAAAATACATTTTTAGTCGGTTATGTTATTTTCGATAAAGTGGAAGAAAAAGCCGAAGTGGATGTTGTAGAAGAAGCAAGCAAAATAATTAAAGCTAAAATTGAATCCGGCGCTATAATGCTTCCAACGGGAGTTACATATAAATTTGCAGGAAATTACGAACAACAAGTTCGCGCAACACAACGATTGATGTGGGTTATCCCAATAAGTCTAGTACTGATATTTCTTTTGCTCTACTTCCAGTTTCGGACAGTTACAGCTTCCTTTATTCATTTTTCGGGAGTTTTTGTAGCATTTGCAGGAGGGTTTATCATGTTGTGGCTTTACGGACAGGAATGGTTTCTAAATTTTTCGATTGCAGATATAAACCTTCGTGATCTATTCCAGATGCACACTATTAATCTTAGTGTTGCTGTGTGGGTGGGATTTATTGCTTTGTTTGGAATAGCCACTAACGATGGAGTTATAATGGGAACATATATCCATCAGGTTTTTGAAGAAAAGCATCCTGCAACAGTTCATGAAGTTCGAGAAGCTGTTATAGCAGCAGGAAAAAAGCGAGTACGTCCTGCAATGATGACAACTGCATGCGCCGTTATTGCTCTTTTACCGGTATTAACATCAACAGGAAAAGGAGCGGATATTATGGTTCCTTTGGCAATACCTATGTTCGGCGGGATGATAATTCAGTTGATGACAATTTTTGTAGTACCCGTTTTTCAATCAATATGGAGGGAACGGGCTATTAAGAAAGGACTAAATAAAGATTAATTCAATTACGAGTTAGCAATTACGAATTATCAATTATCAATTACGAATTACGAATTATCAATTACGAATTATCAATAAGAAAGATATATGTTAAAGAATAAAAAATATAAATATTTAACCCTGATAATATTCAGCATCCTTCTATTCACGTTTGTGAATGGGCAAAAGCAGCCTGATTCATTATCTGTTTATTTTGAGATTGCCGCTAAAAATAATCCTACAGTAGTTCAATATTTTTATGAATATCAGGCAGCACTAGAAAAAGTACCACAGGTTGGATCTTTACCTGAGCCTGAATTAAGTATCGGATATTTTCTCAAACCCATGGAA
>JAAXXA010000510.1 GCA_013334735.1 Bacteroidota bacterium | reverse complement strand
GCGGTTTGTGCCGGGTTGCGGGTAAAGGGGAAAAGATTGTTCCCCTGGTGAACCGGATTGAGGGGGTAAAATTCCTGATTGTCTATCCAAACATTCCCGTATCTACAAAATGGGCCTATTCATTGATTGATCATTACGAAAGAAAGGAAGATTTAGAAAAAATATTAATCAATTCCGCATTCAATATTGATTTTTTAGAAAAAATAATCTCAAGGGTTTGATGAAGCAACTACATATCCATGCATAGTGAGCGCTTCAAAATCATTTCCTGCAAATTTTATTAAAACTGTGTTAGTTAAAACATTAAATTTTGAAACCGGATTTGAAAATTATCTGTCATTGAATAAAAATAAAATAGATACGAAAAATTTTAGTTCTGATACTTGGGTTATTTCATCTGATAAAGAACTTGCGCTTATTTCAAAATTAAAATCAAATAGTATCAGCTTGTTTAATTATGTTGAAGGAAAATCTTACAGGGGAATTTTGACAGGTCTTTCAGAAGCATTTATTATTGATGAAAGTACAAAAAAAAGATTAATTTCTGAAGATGAAAAATCAGCAGAGTTAATCCGTCCATTTTTATTAGGTCGGGATGCAAAACCTTTTACAAATCCTATCGTTAAAAAATTTTTGATACTTATTCCAAAAGGATTTACTATAAGAAAAAATCTTGAACCTGATAATCCGTTTTTCGTGAGTGAAGCGATGCATCGCTACGGTAATATGGAATATAATGAGGCATGGATTTGGTTCAAAACTCATTATCCCTCTATTGCAAAACATTTACTACCATTCAAAGAAAAAGCAGAATCACGTACTGACAAAGGAGATTTCTGGTGGGAATTAAGGGCTTGTGATTATTATCAGGAGTTTGAAAAGCCTAAAATTATGTATCAAGTTTTTCAAGTAAAGCCTTGTTTTACTTATGACGAAAATAGTTTGTTCTGTAATAATTCTATGTGGATAATTCCAAAAAACGATAAATTTCTTTATGGAATTTTAAATTCACGAATAGGCTGGTGGCTTATTTCAAAGTATTGCACAGCTATACAAAATGGTTATCAATTGATATGGAAGTATTTTTGTCAAATACCTATTGTTATTGCATCTGATAACAAAAAAATATTTATTGAATCCAAAGTTGATCAAATCCTCACAACAAAAAAAATAAACCCATCAGCCGACACAATAGCATTAGAAAAAGAAATAGACCTTATGGTTTATGAATTATATGGGTTAACGGAAGATGAAATAAAAATAGTTGAGGGAGAGAAATAAGTAACTTTGAAGAGAACTAAAACAAAAGTTAATTGATAAAATAAATGCATGGGGTAAATGTTAATTCCCAACGGGAAACAGGTTACAGTTTACATTTATGTTTTTTTTATCATTATTGCCCTACGGGCAAAATGTTATCAAATAAAAATAGTCCATAGAGCATAAATATAGAAAAAGATTAAAGAACAACATTACAATTAAGCTTTAGCACGTAAGGCTTACATGCAAAAAAAGACAACAACATACAAACAATTTAAAGTTCTTAGGGCTTACATAACAATAAAAAAATAAAATTACAAATACGTTATAGCCCGTAGGGCTTATATGCCAATAAAAAAATTAACAACAGCAAAACTCTGTTGCCCGTAGGGCATTAACCTTTAAATCTTAAAACCATGTCAAACACTTATTCTCAACTGTACACACATTACGTTTTCGCAGTACAAAACCGACTTTCATTAATCAATGCAAACTGGAAAGCCCAACTTTACAAGTATATGAACGGTATCATCGAACAACAAGGGCACAAGCCTTTTGCAATTAACGGAATACCCGACCATGTTCACGTGTTGGTTAGTATGAACCCTAAACAAGCTCCTTCAGATTTATTATATCATCTAAAAAGAAGTTCATCATTATGGATAAACCAAAACAAATTAGTTGCGGGTAAATTCTCATGGCAGGAAGGATTTGGAGCTTTTTCTTACGGAAAATCACAAATCCCCTATATCGTAAAATACATAGAGAATCAGGAAATACACCATAAAAAACAATCTTTTAATGAGGAATATCTGGAATTTTTAAAATTATATGAAATAGAATACGATGAACGTTATGTTTTAAAACCTATTTTGTAATGATGTTTATTCCCTACGGGAAACAGATTATCCGTTACATTTGTGTTTTTATTATCATTATTGCCCTACGGGCAAATGTTTACATAATATTATAAGAAGGCACTATATTACTCAGAATCTGGCACCGATGGCTAAAAAAAATACAAAATAATAATCATGGCTAAAAAAATAATACATAAAAAGGAAGGCTTCAACGAAATTTTACTTTATACCACCCTTAATGGCAAAGTAAAAGTTGAGATTTATTTGCAAAACGAAACGATATGGCTTACACAGCAAAAAATTGCTGAATTGTTTGGTGTAGATAGAAGCGTAATAACTAAACATTTACTTAATATTTTTTCTGAGGGAGAATTGAATAAACAGGCAACTTGTGCAAAAATTGCACAGGTTCAAAAAGAAGGAGAGAGAGAAGTAACCCGCAATATTGAGTTTTATAATTTAGATGCCATAATTTCGGTTGGTTACCGGGTAAATTCTACGCAGGCAACACATTTTCGGATTTGGGCTACTGAACTTCTGAAAGAATACATCATAAAGGGTTTCGCAATGGATGATGATCGCCTGAAAAATCCAAATAATATTTTTGGCAAAGATTTTTTCGAAGAACAATTATCTCGTATCCGGGATATTCGTTCAAGCGAAAGACGGTTCTATCAAAAAATTACCGATATATATTCACAATGTAGCGCCGATTATGATGTAAATACCCAAATCACAAAAGATTTCTTTGCAACGGTTCAGAACAAATTACATTGGGCAATTACAGGGCAAACAGCAGCCGAAATAATTGCTGCAAGGGTTGATAGTACTAAAGAAAATTTGGGTTTAACAACTTGGAAAAATGCACCTAAAGGAAGTATCAGAAAAACTGATGTTGGTATTGCGAAAAACTATCTAATTCTTTTTTGTTCAGATAGTTTTTC
>JAAXXA010000039.1 GCA_013334735.1 Bacteroidota bacterium | reverse complement strand
AAGATCCATAAAGAAAAATACGACATGGACGAAAGCGAAGTAAAACCATACATGAGTCTGGAAAATGTAAAAAACGGGATGTTTCATGTTGCCACAAAATTATATGGTATTACTTTTAACAAATTAACTAATCTTCCCATTTATAATGCTGATGTAGAAACTTACGAAGTTAAGGAAGCTGAGGGGAAACATATTGGTATTTTATATCTTGATTATTTTCCGCGCGATTCTAAAAGAGGCGGCGCATGGTGTACAAGTTTTGAAAATGCAGGATGGGAAAATGGTAAAAAAGTTGACCCAATTGTTTCTTTAGTATGCAACTTTACAAAACCCACAAAAGATGCTCCTTCCCTACTCACATGGGACGAAACAGAAACACTTTTTCATGAATTCGGTCATGCTCTCCACGGGTTGTTCGCCGAAGGTAAATATAACCGCACTGCCGGCAATGTTCCGCAAGATTATGTAGAACTTCCTTCACAGTTTATGGAAAATTATGCTGGAGAACCGGAAGTTTTGAAATATTATGCCAAGCATTATAAAACAAATGCTGTTATTCCCGATAAATTGATTGAAAAAATACAAAAAAGCGGACATTTTAATCAGGGTTTTGTAACAGTGGAATATCTTGCAGCATCCTTACTCGATCTTGATTTTCATAATATATCTGAAGCAAAAGATATTAATATCGAAAAGTTTGAAAAAGCTTCAATGGACAAAATAGGTCTTATTCCTGAAATTCTGCCACGTTACCGTTCTACATATTTCGCTCATATTTTTGATGGTGGTTATGCAGCCGGATATTATGTTTATATATGGGCGGCAGTACTTGATGCTGATGCTTTTGCTGCTTTCAAAGAATCGGGGGATATCTACAATAAAGATCTGGCAGCAAAATTCCGTAAATATTGCCTAAAAGAATCAGGGGATAATGAAGGAATGATCGAATATGAAAAGTTCCGAGGAAAAGAGCCCTCCATTGAGCCATTGTTGAAAAGAAGAGGGTTGAAGTAAGGGGTGAAGCAGTTAGTAGTTGGGAGTTAGGAGTTGATAGTAGGCATAAGGCATAAGGGACAAGGCATAAGGGTAGTCCGCAGTTGGCAGTCTGCAGTCGGCAATCAGTAGTAGGCAATTTGCAAGAGGCATAAGGGCAATCCGCAGTCAACAGTCAACAGTTGGCAGTCCGCAGTTGGCAATAGGCAATCAGCAATTGACAATTTTTTTTGTATATCTAGACAGGACGGTATTAAGAATTTTATAATTCGATAATGATACATTTTACGTATTATGAAAAAAGTATTTTACATTATAACTCTTTCTGCATTTGTATTATTTTTTGCTTGTGGACGATACGAAGACGGGCCTGAGTTCAGCCTCCGTTCAGTAAAAAACAGAATTACCGGCTCTTGGAAAGTAGATAAATTTTATATTGATGGTATTGACTCTACCGATGAGTTTAATTCTAAACTAGGTTGTAAAATTGATTTTAATTTAGAAAGTTTTAATGGAGCGGATCATATTTGGAAATGTATATTAAATAATTGTAACAATAATTCAATATTTCAGGGAGATTGGTGGTTTTATGATAATAAAATAAAAATGATACATACATATTTTATTGATGATTCAACTTTTATAAGTGCTATTGGACCGTTTGGTAAAGGAAGAAGTACGAAATGGACTATTTTAAGATTGACAAATAAAGAATTTAATTTAACCACAGACAATTGGCATGATATAGCAGGTATTGCAGCGTCTTCTTCTGTATATCTACTTAATCTTAAAAAACAATAGTTATGAAAAAAGCAATTTACATATTGTTTTTTGCAATAATTCTAATTGCCTGTGGCAAAACTTATGATGATGGACCGTCCATTACATTTCGTTCTGCTAAAAACCGTATCGTTGGAACTTGGAAAGTGGATAAATTTTATATTGATGGCGCTGATTCTACTGATGAATTTAATTCTAAATTAGGTTGCCAAATAGAATTTTTAAAAGATCCGTTTCCTCAAAGTTATAAATGTTTTAAATTATATTTGAAACAGTGTAATGATAACGCAATATACTCTGGATATTGGTGTTTTTTAAGTTCAACTAATAAAAACAAAGTTCAAATAGATTTATTAAAAGATACTACATTTATTAATGCTATTGGAACATTTGGCAGTGAGAGATATGGAAGATGGACAATATTAAAATTAACAAATAAAGAATTAAATTTAACTACAGAAGGCTGGGATTATGAATGGGGATTTGGAATGAGAACATTTTTATTAAATCTGAAAAAGATATAATATTAAAAAAGGAAATATTACATTTATAAAAGGAAATATTTGTATTAAGAAACTGTTTTGATTTTTTCACTTTTCTAAGACAAAAAATCTAAGAGAAGCGTATCGAAGTTACTGAATAGCCACCCTTCGAGACGCTTCGCTCCTCAGGATGACGGACGGCTATGAGTGACTTTTATGATTAGGAGTAAAAGTAAGTAAAATATATATTCACTTTATGCGAGTAATAATTCAAAGAGTTTCAGAAGCATCGGTTAGTATAAATGGTGCTGTAAAAGGCGCAATTGGCGAAGGTTTGCTTATTTTAGCAGGTTTTGAGGATGCAGATACAACGGAGGATATTGATTGGCTTGCAAAAAAAATTGTTCAGTTGCGTATTTTTAATGACAGTGAAGGAATAATGAATCTTTCCGCTTTAAATGTTAATGCCGGAATATTATTGATAAGTCAGTTTACATTACATGCGTCTGTAAAAAAAGGTAACAGACCTTCGTATATAAAAGCAGCGAAGCCTGAAATCGCAATTCCTTTGTACGAAAAATTCATAACAAAACTTGAAGAAGAACTGGGAAAACCTATACAAACAGGAGTTTTTGGCGCAATGATGAATGTTTCTCTAATTAATAATGGACCGGTTACTATAAGTATTGATACGAAAAATAAAGAATGAAGATAAGTGCCTAGAGTGCCTTGAGTTTGGAGTGCCTAGAGTTTATAAATAAAAACGCATAATGAATTATCGATTTTTTTTTAATATTAAAAAATTATATGTTCTTCTAATATTAAGTTTTTTTTCTTGTAAAGTAGTTTCACAGAATTATTTTATTTCGGGACAAGTAATAGATAATAAAACAAAAGAGCCTCTGGCGTTCGTAAACATCGTTGTAAATAATGATAAGCAACTCAGCCAAACAGATATTGACGGCAAATTCAAAATTTTATATAAATACAAAATTGATTCATTAAAATTAAGTTATGTAGGTTACGAATCTGCTATTTTTAAAACGACTGAAAAGGCAAAAAATATAATAATTCCTCTCGAAAAAAAAGAAATACTGCTTAACGAAGTTGTTATTTTTCCAGGTATTAATCCCGCGCATCGCATTATTAACAGGGCTATTGAAAACAAAGATCAAAACAATCCTGAAAAAATGGGTTCGTTTTCTTACACTTCATATAATAAAATGATCATTACTGCAAACCTTGATTCGCTAGGTACACATATACAGGAAAACGATACAAGTTTTTCGGATATTAAAAATTTTTTAAAAGAGCAGTATTTATTCCTGATGGAAAGTGTTTCGGAAAACAAATTTATTTTTCCCGATAAGGTTAACGAAAATATTATTGCTTCAAAAATATCAGGAATAAAAAACCCTTTATTCACCTTGCTTTTTAAAAAGTTACAATCGTTCGGATTTTATAATAACATTATACAAATTTCGGGAAAAAATTATATAAGCCCTTTAAGCAAAGGTAGTACAGATAAATATTTTTTCCTTCTCGAAGATACCCTATATCAGGGAAATGACAGCATTTTCGTGATTTCATACAAACCACGCCGAGGCAAAAATTTCGATGGTTTAAAAGGATTGCTATACATAAATACTAACGCTTATGCAATTCAAAATGTAACAGCGGAACCTTATTTTGATAATGATGAAATGATGAAAGTGAAAATTCAACAGAAATATGAATTTATTGATAACAAGCAATGGTTTCCCGTACAACTTAATTTCAGTCTTGTTTTTTCAAACATTTTATTAAGCGATAGCGCGAGTAAAAAGGGCGACAGCAAAAACAACAGTAGTAAAAATGCCCTTGTGGGAGAAGGAAAAAGTTATCTGACAAACATTGTTTTGAATCCTGTTCTGAAAAAAAATGAATTTTCGAATATAGAAATGGAGTTGCCCAATCAAGTTAACAAAGCTGATGATAAGATATGGAATGCTTATCGCATCGACAGCCTCTCTGAAAAAGATAAAAGAACTTACCAGATAATTGACAGCATTAGTAAAGTTGCAAAAATAGACAACAAAATAAATACAATTCTTATTTTAACCGAAGGGAAAATACCTTTTAAATTTTTAAATTTCGACATTGGCAAGATTGTCAATTATAACGATTATGAAGGATGGAGGCTTGGTTTGGGCTTACATAATAATTATAAACTAAGTAAAAAAATTACTGCAGGCGGCTATTTCGCTTATGGATTTAAAGACAAAGCATTAAAATATGGAGGAGATGCGGTATTAAATATTTCAAAGGCTCACGAAATTAGTCTTGGACTATCATATTTTAATGATGTTACAGAATCGGGAGGAATCAGTTTTTATGAACAAACATATTATCTGAGTAATTCCGGTTACCGTGAATTTTTGATAAACAGAATGGATAATAATATTAAAAAAGAAATTTCTTTAAAATTTACCGCTCTTCAATATTTGAAAATAAATATGAGTTTTAACACATCAAAAAAATCTGTTACAGATAATTATTTTTATGGAGTGGAAAATGAAAATATTTCTTTGCTTTTAAATCAATACAATTTTACTGAACTGGGTGTTGGCTTATGTTATAGTTATAAAGAAAAATTTATTAAAACGCCTGAAAATAGAATTTCTTTAGGCACAAAATACCCTATTATTTATTTTAATTATTCAAAAGGTTTTAATAATATTCTTAGCGGTGAGTACAATTTCAACCGCTATGAATTAAAAATTACAAAATCATTTTTTATTAAAAATCTGGGTGCGCCTGCTTTACAATTTCAGACAGGTTATATTGACGGTGATCTGCCTTCGTGTAATTTATTTAATGGTACAGGCAGTTATCGGCAGTTTACAATTGCCTCATCAAATAGTTTTGCTACTATGCGTATGAATGAATTTCTCTCGAATCGTTATGCAGCTTTATTTATCACACATAATTTCGGGAAACTTCTTTTTCGCACTAAAAAATTCTCTCCCGAAATAGCTTTAGCAACAAACCTATGTATAGGCGATCTGAACAATACTTCAAAACATTTTAATCTCAATTTTCGGAACCTTTCAAAAGGCTACATCGAATCGGGGCTGCTTATAAACAATATTATAAATAATAAATTATATGGAATTGGATTTGGGGCTTATTATCGCTATGGATATTATGCGCTACCTACATTTAAAGAAAATATTGCTTATAAGTTTACGGTTACTTTTAATATTTAGAGCGTCTATAATTTTTATTTATACATAAAAAATTAGGAACAAATATTTTTTTAATAAATCCTCTACTATATCAAATTTATGTATATTTGAAGTAATAATGCGAATAAATGGTAGAAATTTTTAAAGTTTAATATATAGACACTAAGGCTCAAAGACACTAAGCTTCACAAAGAAAAAGATAAAAGTATATCCGTAACAACTTAGTGTACCTTAGTGTTCGCCATAGGCGAATAGTGACTTTGTGGCAAAATTTTATTTACTCTTGATTCGCATTAATAATAAAAACTGCTAACAAAATTTAACTCAAAATAGATACCTATGAAAAAACTACTTTTATTTCTTATAGCAATACCTTTAATAATTGACACTTGTAAAGCGCAAAGCTCGCAAGCAAACGACATTAATTTGTTTGGTACAAATGTGAATTATCAAACAGGAACAATACTTCTTACTACAATTAATACCGCGTTAACTACAATGAATCTCGCGGGAATAAACCCGAAATGGCAATCTAAATATACTCAGGGAGTTGCTATATTAACAGGAGCGAGTCAGTTAGTTTATGGGATTTACCAATCGAGGTCTGATTTTTCATCTTTAAATTTAGTTAATATCGGAGCAGGAACAGCTACTATTATCACTAACTCAATACTGCTCTATAATAAATTAAAACCCCGAAAGAAAACCACAACGTGGAATTTATATTACTTGCCTTCAAAAAATAACAATTTTGAATTTGGATTTCAGATTGTAAAGCATTTTAAAATATAAATTATCCTTAATTACTAAGCGATCTAACAGAACGCTGATAATATTTATGTTAATTTCCTTTTTTCCAGAAAATCAAAGAATGGTTTTTTGTAGGTATCGCTGATGGGGATTAATTTATCAAAAATTTTTATTCTGTTTCTTTCAATACTCTCAATCTTATCCAAAGCTATAATGTACGATTTATGTACTCTGTAGAATTTATTTTCGGGAAGCAGGTCTTCCATTTTTTTAAAATTCTGCAATGTCATTATTCGTTTTGAGGCAGTTACTATTCTTAGATAATCACCCATTCCCTCGATATACAGAATGTCCTGAAAATTTACTTTTTCGAGGCGAAATTCTGTTTTTACAAAAAAGTAATTATCGCCGGGAGTATATATTGTAGCTTCTTTGCCTTTGTTTTCGATAAGATGTTCAACATTTAATTTTTCGTAAACTTTATTTACCGCTTTTAAAAAGCGTTCAAAAGCAATAGGTTTTAGAAGGTAATCAACGGCATCCAGTTCAAAACCTTGTATGGCAAAAGAATCATAAGCTGTAGTAAATATTACATTCGGTTTTGGATTCAATACATTGAGTAATTGTATTCCGGTAAGTTCTTCCATTTGTATATCCAAAAATAAAAGATCTATTTTATTATTCTTAAGATAATCTATAGATTCAATAGCATTATCAAATGTTTTTACTAAATTCAGAAAAGGAATTTTTTCGCAATAATCTTTAATTATTTCCAAAGCCAAAGGCTCATCATCAATTGCTACACATTTTATTTTCATTTGTTTTCGATTTCTAATTTAACAATATACTTATCATCATTAATATTAATATCTAACTTATGCTTGTCTTTATAAATTAATTCGAGTCTTCTTTTAATATTCTGAAGCCCTATGCCTCCTGCAATATCTTTATTTTGTATTTCATCATTTCTTACATAATTCATTACCTCAAATAATGTATTTTTTTCATTAATAGTCAGAGTAATTATTATGCCTGGAGAAGCTACTTTTTTACTTCCATGTTTAAATGAATTTTCAACAAACGAAATAAAAAGCATAGGGGCAATCATAATACCTTCAACACTTCCGTTTAAATTAAATTCAACAAAATTTGGAGTTTTTAATCTTAACTGCTGTAATTCAATAAAACTTTTTAAGAATTCAATTTCTTTTTCTAAAAATACTTTATCTGCATTTGAATCATATAATGTATAACGCATAATTGAAGAAAGTTTCATTACAGCTTCCGGAGCGTCATCAGATTTTTTATAAACTAATGAATATATATTATTAAGTGTATTGAATAAAAAATGTGGATTTATTTGTGAGCGCAGCAATGCCAGTTCGCTAGCCTGATTTTGATTGATCAGTTCCGCTTTAAGTTTTTGCGATTCAAACCAGTTAATAGTAATTCGTATTAATACAGCATATATTCCGGTAATTATTCCAAGGCGTAATTCATTCCATATCCACGATGATTTAATAACTAAATCTTTCTCGGGAAGATGTATAATATATTTCCAGAAACAAAAATCGACAGGTATTCTTATTGAAGTTGCCGCCAAAACAATCATTAAACCTATTAAGAAGCTTAGAGTTTTATATTTATATCTGAATAGAAAAGGAAGAAATATATATACAGAATAAAATGAAAACATATTTAAAAAAGTGCTCCAAAAAAGATCCTGATAGTAATATGGGCTGATACTTTCTTTTTCAAGTAACAATCCAAATAAACCCTGATTTAATATATAAACCCAGTAAATAAAATGTATTAATATTTTGTATTTTCTTTTCATAATTTTCTGTGTAATCAGCTTTTAATTTATGTTTCCAGAAGCCAAATTACTCATTTTTTATTTTCATAACAAACATTTTGAGTCCGTTTCGAAGTAATATCGCTTTCATCAGGTAAAATCATTATTTGTATCGCCATATCCAAATAACGATAACAAACAGTTGTTGTAAGATAAATCAAGTAAGCTTATAGAATATATTTTAAATATGGTATTAGTTATTTCATATTTGTAGTGAAATTGATAATCAGTACATACTTGAAAAATCAATATTTCGTTTTTGTAATGACCTCTCTCGTTCTTTATATCTAGTTTTAGTTAATATTTGAAAAGGCTGACAGGAGGTTCAGCCTTTTTTTGTTTTCAGCATTCGGACACGCTAAAAATATTATAACAATTTGCGTTTTACTATATAATTTCATCTTTAAACACAACTCTATATCACTTCCACAAAATATATAAAATAAAAAAAGAGCAACATTTACGAAGCTCTTTTTTATTTACAAAATTGAAATATCTATTCTGTTATTTTTTAATATTCGGTAATTCCAAACCATAGCCTTTCTTTTTGTCTTCGGCTTTAAGAAGGAAGGCAAAAATAATTGCTAAAAGACCGAAAGTCATAAAAATTATCATTGGGAGTGTATAGTTATAGAATGACGTAACATTGGAATGTTTGTCAACTTTTTTACCATTTTTATCAAGAAAATGATCAACATAACCTTTATCTCCAAAAGAATACACAGGAGCTTCAATTTCTTTATTTTTCAATATTGTTTTAATATCGTTTATTGGGATAATTTCACTTCCAATAGTATCTCCAGTTGTGGTTACAATTGAATTTACTAATTTATCTTGCCCTCTTTTTATAAATTGAGAAATCTTAAAAACAGAGTCAATTCTGCTGATTTGCCCTCCTTCAGATAATTCGTAAACTTTTTTATCATTCGTTATTACTTTTGTAATCTGATCACCCTGAACTGTAATAAATCCCGTTCCCATTAAAGAGAAGTACCCAATGAAACAAAATTTATCAACTACCCAACCTATTAATAAAGGAACTCCCATTAGCCCCCAGTTCTGAACCCAGAAAATGAGCGAGTAAGCAGTTCCTAATTGTTTATCAGGAATTATTTTCGGAACAGAAGGCCACATAGCTGATGGAACTAAAGAAAATCCTATTCCTAAAACTAAAACAAGTATAACTGCAATTATCCAGTGGTTAAGAAATGGAATTGCAAATAAAGAGTGAACTAATATTATTAATAAAGCTCCAATTATCATAATTGTAGCTCCTTTACCTTTACGGTCATAAAGATTGCCAAAGAAAGGGGTTAACAAAATAGTTCCAAATGGTAACAAAGAAGGAATGGTACCAGCCCAGTAATCATTAATGTGAAATTTCTGAACCATCAAATCTGTAGCATATTTAAGAAATGGGAATACAGCTGAATAAAAGAGAACACAAAGAATAGCAATATACCACCAGCCTTTATTAGTTACAATACTAAAAATATCTTTAATATGGAATTCTTCTTCGGGTTCTGCTTCTTTACCAACATTATCTGCAAAAATAGACGCATCTAATTTTTTGTCCATCACTGAAAATATAAAGAAAGCAATTACTCCAATACAAAGCATTATCAAGCAAATAAGTATCGGAGCAGAAACATGTCCAAAAGCTTTTGCTATAGGTAAAGAAGTAGAAAGTGCAAGCGCTGTACCTAAACGTGCAATGGCTAACTGAAGCCCCATAGCCAAAGCCATTTCATGACCTTTGAACCATTTAACAATAATTTTAGATACTGTAATACCGGCAACTTCAACACCAACACCAAAAACAGCATAGCCAAGAGCGGCAACCATGACCTGCGCTTTCCAACCAAATAAGATCATTCCATCAAGTGAATGTGTTGAAACAGCCCAATATTTAATAGCTGTACCGGCAACCATTATAATTGCAGATCCCATTCCTGTAAAACGGACACCCATTTTATCCAGAATTATTCCTCCAATAATAAGAAAGCCTAGAAACACATTAAACCAGCCATAAGCGCTGGTAAAAAAACCATATTCTGAACTATTCCATGTTAGCTGATTTTCGAGGAGTCCTTTAAGCGGAGCCATAACATCTGCCAGATAATAGCCGGCAAACATGGTAAAAGCTACTATAAGCAGAGCCGTCCAACGCGCAGCTTTCGAATTACTTAGAATTTTTTGAATTTTTTCTGTCATTTTTTTTTATTTAGAATTTTGAGGAGCGAAAGTAATTAAAATATATTTTTAAACGGGATAATATTATTTTGAAATAAATTTAAAGAGTAGCAGAAATATTTACTATTTATAAAGTCGTTCGTTATCCTGTATATCCATCCACATTGCAAAAAGCAGGAACTGAATGCCTGTTAAAAATAAAAAAACAAATGCAAGTACAGGAAGATTACCTATGGTTAATCCGGAAAAAATAGCTTTTAATATTTTTAAAAGATAAGGGATACTTATTGCGGATAAAATCATTCCTAAATTGTATAAAATGAATAATGGATGAAAATCGCGGAATAAATATTTTACCCATAATCGCTTAAAAAATGATTTAAACAAAAGCCATGAAATGTTAGGTATTACTTTCCAAATTTTCATTTTTGAAGTTTCACCTACATTATAAACAGGTTTAATTTCTACTTCTTTTATTGTACAAAAAGCAATATTAAGTTTTACAAGTATATCGTTAGGCCAACCATAGGATCTGTAAATATTATAAAGTCGTATAGATTCAAGCGCTTTATGCGATAGAGCAATATAACCACATTGTGAATCGGTTACATGCCAATAACCTGAAGCAATTTTAGTGAATATTGATAATATTGAATTTCCGATATATCGCGCTCTTGGCATTACAAGCCATGCCGACCTATGAATAAGCCGATTACCTTTTACAAAATCGCATTCGCCATTAATAATAGGTGTAACAATAGATTCAAGCTCTGCGGGATCCATTTGTCCATCACCATCCATAACTGCCGTGCAATCTATTTTATTATCCATTGCCCATTTTAATCCTCTGGCAATAGCGCAACCATTACCGCCATTTTTACTTTGATTTATCAAAATAATTCTATTTTGAGGATTATCTTCATTCACAATTTCACAAGGCAAATAAAGATTATCATGATTTTGTTTTTCAATAAAATATTTTGTGCGGTTAAAGCGAGATTCCTTTTCTAAAACCTTTTTGATAATATCTGAACCATTATTTTCTTTTTTTTCAAAATAATTACGAACGATATCTTCAGTTTTGTCTGTTGAGCAATCATTCACTACAACAATCCTATCAACAAAATCGGGCATGGTTTCAATAACTTCACCTATTTGTTTTTCTTCATTATAGGCAGGAATTACAACTGCTATGGTTTTATTGTTTAGCATCAGATTGTTATTATTTATTATTTTTAAAAGCTTAAAAATAAATAAAAAAGAGTATAAGTTGTTTAAATATTTTTTAAATGTTTTCGTGAAATTTAAAATTTTTTGCTACTTGCCCTCACCGCCACTAAGTAAATCTTACTAGTTAATCTTTATTTGCCTTGTGAAATTGTGAATGAAGATAATCCTCAAAATAGAATTATTTTGATAAATCAAAG
>JAAXXA010000509.1 GCA_013334735.1 Bacteroidota bacterium | reverse complement strand
AGGAAGAATAACAGCAAAAGAAATTGATGCAACAGGTAAAATGGTGTTTCCTTCGTTTTGTGATTCGCATACTCACCTTGTTTATGCAGGAAGCAGAGAGATTGAATATATTGACAAAATCAAAGGATTGTCGTACGAAGAGATAGCTAAACGCGGCGGTGGAATTTTAAACTCTGCCAAAAGGCTACACAATGCTTCGGAGGAAGAAATCATAAACGAATCATTGCAAAGGCTTGAAGAAATAAAAGCTTATGGTACAGGCGCTGTGGAAATTAAAAGCGGTTACGGATTGAATGTTCAGGACGAGCTGAAAATGCTTAGGGTTATAAGACGCTTGAAAGAAATATCTCCACTTACTATTGTTTCAACATTTCTTGGAGCGCATGCAATTCCTGCCGAATATAAAGGAAATCAAAAAGAATATGTTGATACAATTATTAATGAAATGATTCCCGCAGTAGCAGCAGAAGAACTTGCCGAATACATTGATGTGTTTTGTGACAAAGGTTTTTTTACTGTTGAAGATACCGACAGAATTTTGATGGCAGGATTAAAATACGGACTTCGTCCCAAAATACATGCAAACGAACTTGATTATTCGGGTGGAATTCAGGTAGGAGTAAAATATAACGCTCTTTCGGTTGACCATTTGGAATATACAGGAAAAGAAGAAATTAAAACATTATTAGGTTCTGATACAATGCCAACAGTACTTCCGGGAGCTTCATTCTTTTTAGGAATTCCTTATGCACCTGCAAGAAAAATGATTGATGCAGGCTTACCTTTGGCAATAGCAAGCGATTTTAATCCCGGCTCCTCCCCTTCCGGAAATATGCAGTTTATGTTATCTTTAGGCTGCATAAAATATAAATTAACTCCAGAAGAAGCAATAAATGCAACTACTTTAAACAGCGCCTATGCAATGGGCTTAAGTGACGAACTTGGCAGCATTGCCATAGGGAAAAACGCAAATTTATTTATTACCAAAACTATTCCCTCATATCAGTTTATGCCTTATTCTTACGGGAATAACAAAGTGGAGACTGTGATTTTGAATGGAGTGGTGCAGTAAGAAGAAGTGCCTAAAGTACTTGGAGTTTGGAGTTGGGAGTTGAGAGTTGGACAGAGTGTAGAATACTTTGAGTTGATATTTTATCGAATGATTGGTGTTTTTTTATAGATTAAACATAGAAGTGTAACGCTAAAATCAGGAAAAATTTCAAACAATTTTTGTCTATTAATTAAAATATTTTAATTTTGTATAATAATAAAGCGGAGACTAATAACTGTTAAACTAATACAAAAACCAGTTAACACTAAAATGCCTGATGTTTAAGCAGGACAGACAGGAAAGATTAAAAAGAAGTATAAACTTAAAATCAAAAAAAATGAACTTAGCTAAACGCTCGCCATTGGCGAATTACGAACACCTTTTTAAAATAATTAACATGGTTAGAAAAACACACAAATTATTTTTTGCTTTAACTGTTATCGGCTTTCCTCTTTTCGCATTTTCAGAATCAGAGCCAAATAATGATTACACTCAAGCCAACACTCTTGGAGTAAACTCATCGGATGCAGGCACATTAACTGAATCAACCGATAATAATGACTGGTGGAAAATTACTATACCGGCTGACGGAAAGCTCGTGGTAAATACTACTTCCGCGGCAACAATGGATATTGATCTTACATTATACGACATAAATGGTACTTCCGTTATTGCATCTTACGATACCAGTAATGGAATACACGAAGCAACTCATTACAACAGCCTGATGCCGGGCACTTATTATGTTAATGCTCATCGCTGGACAGGTTCCGGTTCTTATACTATCTCTTCCATATATACTGCTACAGCATTTGCAAACGATACTGAAAACAATGATACCTATTCCACAGCGATTACATTACCATTAAATGGAAACAGTACAGGGCATCTTAATTTTTATTCAAATGGATACACAGATATAGATGACTGGTGGAAAATTATTATTCCTGCAGATGGTAAACTTATTGTGAATACTACTTCCGATGCAACAATAGACATTGATCTTTCATTATACGATATAAATGGCACATCAAATATTGCATCTTATGATACAAGTAACGGAATACACGAAGCAACTCATTACAACAATCTGATGCCAGGCACTTATTATGTTAAAGCTCACCGTTGGACAGGCTATGGTTCTTATACTATTTCTTCCGTATATACTGCTACAGCATTTGCAAACGATGCTGAAATCAATGACACATATACAACAGCTGCTACTATACCTTTAAACGGAAGCACAACAGGACATCTTTATTTTTATTCCAACGGATATACTGATGTAGATGATTGGTGGAAAGTTGGTGTCCTATCAGGAGGGAATCTTGTGGTAAGAACTACTTCAGACGCTACTTTAGATATTGATCTTTTTTTATACGATACAGACGGGTCAACACAAATTGCCGGATACGATACAAGTTCAGGAATACATGAAGCCACTCATTTTGACAATATAACTGCCGGAATTTATTATGTGAAGGCTCACCGTTGGACAGGTTATGGTTCTTATACCATTTCGTCCGATTTTTCGGTAGGTACAGAAATTACAAACTCTCAAAAAATGCCAAACGAAATTTCAGTTTTTCCGAACCCTGCATTTGGTAAAGTTACAGTAAGCAGTTCAGAAAAAATTGATGTAATAGAAATATACAATATTCTTGGCGAAAAAATTTATTCCCTAAATGATCCCAAACAAAAAACTTCTTACGAAATAGATTTTTCTAACTTTCCGAAAGGAACTTATTTTATAAAAATTATTGACGGAATTAATACTCAAACAAAAAAAATTGTTTTGCAGTAATTTACTATGATATTATTTTCCGGCCTTTGCTCTTAAAAAGTCGAAACGAGGCTTATCTAATAAAAATTTCAGATCGCCGGCAGAACAATAATCTTTGAATGCCTGTTCATAATTTTTCAATTCGGCATAAGCCAAAGAACGATTTATAAATGCAGTAGGCTCTTTAGGATTTTTTTCAATTGCAATATTATAATCAGCAATAGATTCTTTAT
>JAAXXA010000508.1 GCA_013334735.1 Bacteroidota bacterium | reverse complement strand
TTAACAGCATAAAAAAGATTTTGCGCTGTAGGGCGTGTGTTTTCGATTTCGGTTTTAGCATTTAAAATAAAACTATCATAAATATCTTTTGGAGCCTGCAATGCAGCCTGAGCCATTGCATAACCTGCCGCAGCACCAATAGCTCCTGCGCCGCGTACAATCATTGTTTTTATTGCATGGCACGTATCCGAATAAGTTTTTGCCCTGAAAATATGAAATTGAAAAGGAAGTAAATTTTGTTCAATAAGGCACACTTCGCTTCCTTCCAACCATACAGTTTTGTAATCTATGTTATTTACTTTCATAATTTATGATTATCTTAACAATAAAAAAACCTGATTAATATTAAAATCAGGTTTTTCAAATGTTTTTAAATTTTTCAAAATAGAAATATAAAAAGCATATTAGTGTAATGTCAATTATTAATTTACGTTTTAAAAATTTCCAAACATTTTGATTATTCTTGACATTTTACATCTTACATCAGCCATCATACATTTGACATGACATTAATTGCCCATTTCAGACATAAATTTTATTCTTACAAGCCTGATTTCTTCAGGAGTATAATAATTTTCACCAAGCGCTTTAATAGCTCCATCAATAGAATCAGATTCAGCATGTTTAAAATAATCGAATATTTCTTCCTGATTTTCTTTATCAATTATTTCGTTAACATAATAATTAATATCTATTTTGGTACCTGATGCAACTATACTTTCAATTTCGGTAAGCAATTCATCTAATGTCAAGCCTTTCGCCATAGCAATATCATCTAAGGCAATCTTCCTGTCAATATTCTGAATAGAGTAAACTTTAATACCCGATTTGTTAACCACAGATTTTACAACCATGTCAATCGGGCGTTCTATTTCATTTTCCTCAACATATCTGGAAATCAATTCTACAAAAGGTTTACCATATCTTATTGCTTTACCTGAACCAACGCCTGTAATTTGTTTCAATTCTTCAATAGTAACAGGATACTGTATAGCCATATCTTCTAATGAAGGATCCTGAAAAATTACAAAGGGAGGAAGATTTTGTTTTTTTGAAATTTCTTTACGAAGATCTTTCAATAATGCAAAAAGTATTTTATCGGTAGCGCTTGTTTTTTGCCCTCCACCGGTAAAAAAATCATCATCAGCTGCATTTTCGAAATCATGATCAAGAGTCATCATGATAGAGTATGGCGTTTCGAGAAAATCCAAACCTTCTTTGCTGATTTTAAGCAAACCGTAGTTATCAATATCCTTAAGTAATAAACGTTCGATAAGAGTTTGGCGAATTACAGAATTCCAAAATCTTTCATCTTTTTCGCAACCTTTACCAAAAATATCAAGTTTATTATGTTTGCAGGCTTTTATTGTAGCTGAATTTTTTCCGATCAAAACATTAATAACATGTTTTGCTTTGAACAACTGTTTAATAGCAATAACTGTTTCGAGTAATGTAACTACATATTCTTTAGCTTCAAATTTTGTTCGCGGATGCAGACAGTTATCACAGTTTTGGCAATTATCCTGAGGGAACACTTCACCAAAGTAATGTAGAAGTTGTTTACGGCGGCATACAGCAGATTCGGCATAAGAAACCACTTCGAGTAATAAATGGTTTCCTATCTCCTGTTCGGCAACGTGCTTACCTTTCATGAACTTTTCAAGTTTTTGAATATCATCGTAACTATAAAAAGCTATACAATTGCCTTCACCGTCGTCTCTGCCCGCGCGTCCTGTTTCCTGATAATAACCTTCAAGACTTTTAGGCATATCATAGTGAATTACAAAACGCACATCGGGTTTATCAATACCCATCCCAAAAGCAATAGTAGCAACAATAACATCAACTTTTTCCATCAGGAAACTATCCTGATTGGCAATTCTGGTTTGAGAATCAAGCCCTGCATGATAAGGAAGAGCTTTAATACCGTTTACAACAAGAGTTTCGGCAAGTTCTTCCACTTTTTTTCTCGACAGGCAATATACAATTCCTGATTTTCCGTGTTGTGATTTAATATATTTTGTTACATCTTTGTTTACATCATCCGACTTAGGCCTAACTTCATAATATAAGTTTGGTCTGTTGAAAGACGATTTAAAGATAGCTGCATCCATCATGTTCAGGTTCTTTTGAATATCAAGCTGAACCTTAGGAGTAGCTGTAGCTGTAAGAGCAACAATAGGAACTTTTTTTTCTATAGCTTCAATTATTGGTCTCAATCTGCGATATTCAGGACGGAAATCATGTCCCCATTCCGAAATACAATGCGCTTCATCTATTGCAAAGAAAGAAATGTTAATATCTCTCAAAAAATCTACATTTTCGTCTTTTGTAAGGGATTCGGGAGCTACATAAAGCAACTTTGTTTTTCCTTTAGAAAGATCATTTTTTACCTGTGCTATTTCCTGTTTGGAAAGAGAAGAATTAAGAAAATGAGCTATTCCTTCGTCTGCTCCGAAGTTACGAATAGCATCTACCTGATTTTTCATCAGCGATATAAGAGGAGAAACTATTATAGCCGTTCCTTTGCTTATAAGAGCAGGTAGTTGGTAACACATTGATTTACCACCACCCGTAGGCATTATTACAAAAGTATCTTTCCCATTAAGAATACTTTTAATTATTGCTTCCTGATCTCCTTTAAAAGAATCAAATCCAAAAATTTTTTTTAATAACTCCTTCAACGAACTGTCAACCTTCGATTTCATCTACTTTTTATTTGTTTATTGTTAATTTGCAAATGTAAATTTAATACATTTTTTTATAATTTGTTATGCAAATATAAAATTTTTAAGCAAAACAACTAATAAAATTAAATATTTTACTTTTTTTTAAAAGTATTTTTTATTAAAATGAAATTTTATTTCTGCTTTATTCAGTTTGTGAAGGTTTTACAAATTGTATTTATAAAATAGTCTAATGCTTTTTTGTAAATTTACAATGATTAATGCCGGTATTCAATATATTTAGAGTCTGTCTGTAATTTCCATTATTTTCGTAAGTGTCATGCTGAGCGGAGTCGAAGCATCTTATTATCAGTCGTTTTGTATAGTTCGCACTTCGACTA
>JAAXXA010000038.1 GCA_013334735.1 Bacteroidota bacterium | reverse complement strand
TCAAATTATCAATGCTCCCTCTAAGGAAGAACAGCTTAAAATGAAACAGCAATCTGATTCTATTTATAAAGCGCACGAAGAGGAAGCGCGTCAATCAGATTCTATAAAAAAACTTGCGGCATGCAAAACAAATGAAGTAAAAACAGATTCTGCAAAAACAGTAAATAATGCAGAAAAAATATCTGACTCAACGGATCTGGCTCAAAAAAATGATGCTTCCGGAATATTTGCAGGTTCATTAAACGGTTCAAAAAAAATTATAACAATAGAAACCGAACTTGCAAAATTTAAATTTTCAAACCTTGGCGGAAGAATTTATTCAGTAAATTTAAAAAAATACCGCACATTCGATTCTCTTCCTCTGATACTTATGAACGGAGATTCTAATTTATTTCGTTTTGTATTTTATTCCAATAACCGTTTAATTAATACTGATAGGTTGTATTTTCAAACGGTATTTGCAGATAAACGCTTTAATGAAAAAGACAGTATTAGCTTAAAAGGCGCTGATTCTTTAAAATTTGCAATGAGATTATTTCCTGATTCTGCCTCAAACCCAAATAAAAATAAATATATTGAAATTCTATATACCCTGTATGCAAACAATTATATGACTAAAATACAAGTTGGTTTTGTAGGGTTAAACGACATACTGGTTGAAAATTCAAATTCTATCAATCTTGAGTGGAAAATGAAAATGTTGCAACAGGAAAAAAGTTTAAAAAATGAGCACGATGCTTCTACTATTTATTACAAATATTATGGAGATGATGTAGATTATCTATCCGAAACAAAAAACGATAATAAAGAACTTACAACTAAAGTGAGTTGGATTGGTTTCAAACAACAGTTTTTCTCTTCAGTTCTTATCGCCGACAAAGGGTTTTTAAATGCAAAAATAAATACCGTTACAAATGATTCAAACAAACGAGAAGTAAAAACTTGTTTTGCTCAGATAGCTGTACCTTTTGACGAAAGCGGCAAGCAAAATTTTGAAATGCAAATGTATTTCGGTCCAAATCATTTTAAAACATTAAAAAAATACAAGCTTGATCTGGAGCGACAAATCCCTCTCGGATGGAGTTCTCCTTATATTTTAGGGTGGATAAACAGATGGGCTGTAATACCTGTGTTTAACTTTCTTGATAGTTTTAATATCAACTATGGAATAATAATATTAATTCTTACAATACTGCTTAAAATAGTTCTTTTCCCTATTGCTTATAAAACATATTTTTCTTCGGCAAAAATGCGTGTGCTAAAGCCGGAAATTGACGAGATCAATAAAAAAATACCTAAAGAAAAAGCGATGGAGCGCCAACAGGCAACTATGGCACTTTATAAAAAAGCCGGTGTAAATCCACTTGCAGGATGTATTCCCATGCTTTTGCAAATGCCTATTTTAATTGCGTTGTACAGATTTTTCCCTGCTTCTATTGAATTAAGGCAACAGCATTTCCTTTGGGCAACAGACCTTTCGTCTTATGACTCAATTTACGAATGGACTACCCAGATACCTATTTTATCTTCTGTGTATGGGAATCACATTAGCTTATTTACCATATTGATGACTGTTAGTACTATTTTTTATACTAAACTAAATAACAAGCTAATGGGTTCGCAGCAGCAAATGCCGGGAATGCAGTTTATGACTTATGCCATGCCAATTATGTTCCTTGGATTTTTTAATAATTTTTCAGCAGGATTGAGTTATTATTATTTCCTTGCTAATATGATCACTTTTCTTCAAATGTGGATTATCAGACGTTTTGTTAATGAAGAAGCTATTCATTTAAAAATACAGGAAAACAGAAAAAGACCTGATAATAAAAAGAAGTCCGGATTCCAAAAACGATTGGAAGATATGGCAAAGCAAAGAGGTTATAAGATGCCTAAATAAAAGTTACAACTTGACAAGGCATAAGTTAACAAGGCTTAAGTTGAAAAGGCATAAGGGACAAATATTATCTCTTATGCCTTTTATCTTTTAACTTAGCAATTTATTTTTTTAGCTTATGGGATCAAATTTAACTAATTCCACAAATTTTTGTATTCGTTCCTCAATTTCGTTTTCTTTCAGTTCTAAAAGTTTTTCTGTCCCGAATTTTTCTACTGTAAAAGATGCAAGAGCGGAACCATAGATAATAGCTCTTTTCATATTTTCGAAAGAAATGTCGTTTGTTTTATCCAAATAACCAATAAAACCACCTGCAAAAGTATCTCCGGCGCCGGTAGGATCAAACACTTCTTCTAATGGAAGGGCGGGTGCGAAGAATACTCTGTTTTTACTGAAGAGAAGTGCTCCATGTTCACCTTTTTTTATTATAAGCAATTTAGGTCCCATTGTGAGCACTTTTTTTGCTGCTTTAACAAGCGAATACTCTTTTGTAAGCTGACGGGCTTCTTCATCGTTTATGGTCAGAACATCTACCATGGAAACAACTTCAATCAAGTCGTTCCATGCAATATCCATCCAAAAATTCATTGTATCCATTACAATTAGTTTTGGGCGTTTTGTAAGCTGGTTAATTACTTTTTTCTGAACCATAGGAGTAAGATTACCTAGCATCAAAAAATCAGGTTGTTTCAATTCTTCAGGCACTATCGGATCAAAATCTGCCAAAACGTTTAGCTCGGTTACTAAAGTATCGCGGGTATTCATATCATTGTGATATCTGCCGGCCCAAAAGAATGATTTTTCATCTTTTTTTATTTGAAGTCCGTTCAGATTAATGGATCTTTCTTTCAAAAGATTCATGAAATCTTGTGGAAAATCGTCGCCAACTACCGAAACGATACTTGGATTTTTAGTAAAGCAAGAAGCAGCAAGACTTATGTAAGTTGCAGCTCCACCAATAATTTTATCTGTTTTGCCAAAAGGAGTTTCAATGGCATCAAAGGCAACAGTACCAACAATAAGAAGACTCATAGGAATTTATTATTAAAAATTTTTTACAAATATATTGTTTATTTCACTTCAAACATATATTTTTGCAAAACTAAAATTCCTACTTAGCTCAGTTGGTTAGAGCATCTGACTGTTAATCAGAGGGTCGCTGGTTCAAGTCCAGCAGTGGGAGCAAAGGCCGCTCCGCCATATCGAAAAGCGGCTTTTTTATTTTATGGCAATATATTACGTTTATGTTTTAAAGAGCCTTAGTTTTATAAAACATTATACGGGGCAAACAGAAGATTTGGAGCGAAGACTTCGAGAACATAACGAAGGAAGTTTGGGAGTTTATACAAAAAACAAAGGACCTTGGGAGTTAATATATTTTGAAAAATTCGACACTCGGACAGAAGCCATGAAACGAGAAAAATATTTAAAAACAGGAATTGGCAGGGCTTTTTTAAAACGTAATGTTGAAAAGTATTAAGAGGGTCGCTGGTTCAATCCGCCTGTGGCGGACAGCAGTGGGAGCAAAAACAATAAAAGTTTCAGAAGACGAGGTCATAAAAACGACCTCGTTTTTTCTTTGATATGCAGTATTTCTTAATTATTTTCGTTTATTCTAATACCGAGTTGCTTTCATACGTGCAATTTAATTCTAAATTTCAATGAAAGCAGTTCGGCATAATACCAAGTAAGCATTCAACATAATATTACATCTTTGAATGCAACTTGGTATAAGGGGTGTTAGCTCAGTTGGCAGAGCACTAGGTTCGCAATCTAGAGATCACGGGTTCGACTCCCGTACACTCCACCATAGATATATTAGTCATGTAAATCAGTAGTTATACTGCAAACGGGATAAATATTCGCATTATAAGTCGGCAATCATCAGTTGGCAATAGGCAATATTTGCTGATTTTTTACAACCGTGCAAGGATTCCAGATAATAGACAAAGCGTCAGTTTATATTGTTGTATGTATTAAGAAAACGGCTGCAATACCTGCGTTGCAATCTCTAATTAAAGAAACGAGGCGATTTGGTAGGAATATTCTTTTTAGAAACATTAAATGATGCAAGTAAAATTATTTCATGTGAGCCGCTGCTATATGATTTTACAGCTCCTGAATTATAATCGAAGGAATAACCCAATCTGATATTCTTAGTTATATCAACTCCTGCAAGCCCAACAATTGCATCATTCAAACGATAAGAAGCGCCTAACCAGAATTTACCTGCATAATATGCAATAGCGCTGGCATCAAATTGTGTAATAAATATGCTGCTTCTAAACTTTACCGAAGGGATAATATTAATTTTTTCACTTGCTTTGAATTTATATTTAGCAAATAAATAATAATGCTGCGGAACTTTTAAAATTGTTGCTTTATTAGGTAGTTGGTCTATATGTGTAACAGAAAAGCCTGCTGCAAATTTTTCTGAATTAAATGCAACTCCAAAATCAAAATCAGGTTTTGTTTTATTAACATCTGTAGTAACAGCGCTTTCATCGGTCATATCATCATAAACAAGCTCTGAACCTTTAATAGATCTGTTTACCATTCCAAAGCCCAGTCCCATGGAAAGGCAATTTTTTTCTGACAATAGTAAAGAATATGCATATATCATTTTTGCATTGAGGCTATGTTCGTAACCAAGTTTATCATTTATTATGCTTAAACCCAATCCACCTGAAACTTTATCAACATAGCTACTAATATTAAACATCTGTGTTGACGGAGCCTGATCAAAGCCAACCCATTGCTGACGTTCAATAAGCACGGCATCAAGAGTGCTTGCATTTCCCGTCATAGCGGGGTTATAAGAAATTTCGCTGAACATATAGTTACTGAACTGTACATCATTTTGAGCGACAATTATCCCCTGAATTGATAATAATACCAGTAACAATAATATTAGTTTTTTCATTATCTATAATCTTTAGATTTTACAAAAGTAATAAAATTAATTGTTAATTTATATAATGCTATACTTTGTACGGGGTAATTTACTGCATTTGGGTTTCTGGTATAGGGTATAAAGGAATATGGTATAACCTGCTCTTCCTTATGCCTTTATACCGAATACCTCTATACCTTTTTGTATTCATAAAATGCGACAATTTATTCCGTTTTTAGTATAAATGACAAATAATTATATTAAATTGGTTGATATTCTACTTTATTACGTAATTTGGGTTTAATTGGTTTCAAAGATAAAATTATTTTCTTGAATTGATTAAAAAAAAGTTTTTCTAATATTTGATCGTTACCAGTCCATTTCCTGTTGGAGCGCTGCCTGTATTGGTTTGGTTAACGCCTTTGTTATACGATCCCCCTCCTCCTGCAACACCGTTTGAACCATCTCCCCATACATATTTTCCTCCCGCACCTCCTGAATAACCACCTCCTGCGCCGCTACCACCACAACCTCCGCCAGAACCTCCACCAAACCCTCCTGCTCCTCCATCGCTGGCTGATGCAGCGCCTCCTGCTCCTCCATTTATAAAACTTTGTCCTCCTGCTGTATAATTACAATTAGTGCCAACGCCATCACCTATAAATCCACCGCCACCTGCCGATTGATTACTTGTTGCATTACCTCCTCCTCCTGCGGTACCTCCTGCACAACAATTACTGCTACCTCCGTTGGGACCTATTGATCCGTTCTGTCCAACCCCGTACCAGGTGTCTGTTGAACTTCCACCGCTTCCTCCTCCTGCAACAATTAAAGGATTATCAATATTATCAGCAACAAAAGTACCTCCTCCTCCTCCCCCGGAGCGACTATTTCCATCAAAGCCCCTCTGCCCCACTAACACTTTTAACACTTGACCGGCAGTTACAGAGAAATACCCTTTCATTTCCGCTCCTGAACCACCGACTTTTGTACCTCCATTTCCACCGGAACCCGTTCCTCCTGTTGCTCCATAAGCATCAATAGAAATGCATGTGATACCAAGCGGAACTGTCCAGCTTGTGATAGAACCGCTATAATTAATTGTTGCAGTATTTGAGAGAGAGGGAGGGGCTACGGCCGTATAAACCATAGAAGAATTTTTAAAACATCCGTTAGCATCCGTAATAATTACCGTGTATGTAGTAGTATTGACGGGACCTGCAAATGGATTTGAAAGAGATGGATCGGATAAACCAGTTGTTGGACTCCATGAATAAGTAACAGGCGGGGTATATCCGGATGCAGTTGGACTACCTCCTATAGCAGGAGCAGCGCCACAAGCAGTACCTGTAATATTAGCTCCGGCATTAGCTGTTAACGTACGTGATACAACTACCGAACTGGTTGCAGTACAAGTATTGGCATCAGTAACTGTTACGGTGTAAGTAGTAGTGGCTCCTGTACATTGCGCAACAGGATTGGCTATAGCAGTACTGGATAAACCCGTTGCAGGGCTCCATAAATATGTATAAGGAGGCGAACTTCCCGATGCAGTTGGAAAAATGCTAACACCGCCAATTCCTGCTCCGCCAAAAACCGGACTTCCAGCATTAGCTATAGGACCGGCTGTGATAAGCAATACAGAAGGGGCGCTTATTCCACAACTGCTTTGTGCCGTTACGGTTACATTTCCGGAACTGGCGCTACAAGGATAATTCACTACAATAGTAGATGTCCCGGAACCTGAAGCTATGCTTGCACCTGTTGGTACTGTCCAATTATATGTGGTGGCTCCTAAAACAGCAGCAACAGTGTATGAAACAGGAGCTGTACCCTTAGCAACAGCTGAAGTACCTGTGATATTTCCGGGAGTGGAAGGTGGAGTATTCACAACTACCTCAATGCACGAAGCCTGACTATTTTCGCAATTATTATTTGCAGTTACACAAAGATTACCGGAATAACTTCCGAAAGTTACATCTATGGAAGTGGTTCCTTGTCCTGATGTAATACCAGTTCCTGCCGGTACTGTCCATGTATAATTATTAGCACCGGGTACCGCAGAAATTGAAAAAGTACCTGTTGCTCCTGCGCAAAAAACGGTTGCCCCTGTTATAAGACCCGGTGAGCGTAATGAATTACTATTTGAAAGCCAGCAAGTACCATTGTAATAATTAACATTGTTGCAATCAGTATTAAAAATCTGCAAACCTATTGAAGGTAAAGCAATAGCATCACGCTGAATTGTGGTCATACGAGGTATAAGTATGCCTTTATCACTAGAGCTTATATCTAAAGAAGCAGATAAGTCAGGGCTTGCCGTACCAATACCAATATTCCCTGTGCTGGCTATTCTCATTCTTTCGGAGTTATTTGTTTTCATAACCCATGCCTGAGCATCTTTAGTACCAATAAAATCTGAAGCGGAATCAGTTCCTGTATTGCCGCTGGTTGACCAGCCACCGCCACTACCTGTTGAAAATTTTATCCATTTGGAAGCGCTTCCATCCCAATAATAAAATCCGGGAGTAACATCACCTATAGTTACGGAATCGTAAACCAATAAGCTGTTAGCCGGATTAGTAATCGGTAAAGCGGATGTTGTGCTAATAAGAGCAACTCTTGGAATCCGAATGCCTTGGTCAGTGGAGCTTACATCAAGCATTGCCGAGTTATTGGCAGCGCTGCCTGTAGAGTTGATAGCCACGCCTTTATTTTGGGCATAACAATTATCGATTATTAATTGATAATTGTTAATTAACAAGACATATACGATGACTTTTATGATTATAAAATTTCGTTTTGTTGTCATAAAATATGAATTAAAAAATGGGGTAAAATATTTTAAACTATTTTCTTATAATTTTCTTAAATTCAATAGTTTTACCGGTATCAAATTTTATTAAATAAATCCCGTGAGAAAAGTATGTTGTTTTTATAACTGCTTTTTCTAATATATTTCCTTTGAAAACAAGCTTACCAATTGAATTAAATATCTCGAAATTTGTATTTTTTGCATTGCCCTTTATTTCGATAATTAACTTATCTGACGCAGGATTAGGATATATTATTATTGAATTATACAACTCCAATTGTTCAATCCCCGAAATTACAACATTTATATTATTTGATGTATCCGAACTGCAAGCTGAAAGTGTTACAACTACGTAATAAACGCCATTTGCTGATACAGTGTAATCTTGATAAATGGCATCACTTATCAAACCATCCTGATTATACCATTGGTTACCATTTGCAGCGTTGGAATGTAAGATATTATCAATAAGCGTTATTACAGGTGTAGCGGGTTGTTCAGGTTGTGTATTTATAACCACATCGCCTGATGCTGCTGAAATACAGCCAGCATCATTTGTAACAGTAAAATTATAAGTTGTATCGGCTGCAAGCCCTGATATTGTTGTGCTTGTTCCTGATCCTGTAATGCTGTCCGGTTTTATTGTCCAAGTTCCGGTTGCAGGTAAACCTGTTAAATCAACACTTGCTGTTGGCACAGCGCAGCTTGGTTGTGTAATTGTTCCTATTATCGGAGCTGCCGGTGTTTGCGGTTGTAAATTAATAACCACATTTTCGGATGCAACTGAAGTACACGCCGTTTCATTTGTAACAATAAAGTTATAAGTTGTATCGGCTGTAAGCCCTGATATTGTTGTATCTGTTCCTGTCCCGCTAATGCTGCCGGGATTAATTGTCCAAGTCCCTGTTTCAGGTAAACCCGTTAAATATACACTTGCTGTTATCACAGTGCATGTTGGTTGAGTAATTATACCTATTGTTGGCGCTGCCGGAGGGATGCAAGGCGCAGCAATAACATTTATTGTATAATCTTCCACTTCTCCATAATAGGAAGTACCACAAGGGATGCTATTTGGTAAGTAAGTATTATTAGTTAATCTGATTCTCATTCTTGTAGTCCCAATTGCTGCTCCGCCGGGAGGTGAAAAGCTTGTTGAATATAAAGATGCGGGAGCAGAAGAAGAAAATACATTTTCATCAGTATCTAAAAAATCACCATCTTTATTCCAATCAACCCATATTAATAAAGAATCTTTTAAAAAAACAGCAGATCTGTTAACTGTTATTGTAGAGTTTACACCAATTTGCATATTTGCAGTTTGTGATGTATAATCTTCATATCCTGCTGTTCCTAATGTTGAGGTTTGATCAATTGCGCCTAACCTGACTCTAGAAATATATCCAACGGAAGTAGTATTTGAACCTGCAGCACAATAAGTAATGGCAATAGTTCGAGCGCCACCGGGATTTGTAACATCAGGAGTTCTTAAAATACCGTCAACTCTTGCAGTTAATACGTTTGCATCTATTAAATCGTTAATTGTAGCGGACGATTTCACATCATAAGCTATCCAAAAATAATTAGTTCCGGGTGCAAGCGTTTGATTTCCGCTAACAAGTATTGAACCTGCAGCAGGTGTAATTGTTGAACCAAACTGATTGCTTGCAACAAAATTTGAACTAAGTCCGGTGTAGTATATTTTAATATTATTTATATCGTTTATATTAGTTGTACCAGCCATTGACATTGTTAATTCCGTAACATTTATAGGGGAGGAACTGCCATGAGTATCTATCTCAAATCCGATAACTTCAGCATCATTACTTCCTGGCATAACAGAGGTAACATTATCCTGAGTTGCAGTAGAAGAAATGAATGTCATTGGACCAAAAGTTACGTCAAAAGATATTGTTGAGCCGGCAGTCGTTATATTTGAAATATTTAATTCGCCAGCACTTCCATCCTGCAGAAAACTACCTGGATCTGTCGCATCATTTATTGATGTTCTTCCTGCTCCTGATGAAAAAAAAGCGGAATTTGGAGTGCCGTTAGTTGTATTAGTACCGCCTGGTCTATAAATATAAATTTCGTCAGGAGGTCCGCTTGCATTGCCGGTTTCCGATGTATCTATTCTGTAAACTATTAAACCTGAACCCGGCACATTTGATTCAAAGGTTCCGCTTTTATTACGGTATTCAACCATAAAATATTCGCCGGTAGAGTTAGGCGATGCAATTTTATAGCAATTACCTGCAGCTGAAGTTATGGGATTTAAAGTATAAGTGCCGGACGTAGAGATTTCCGGAACAGAATTAATCCATGTTTTACCTGTATATTTCCATTTCATATAAGCAAGCATGTGTCCGCTGCCATTTTCCATTAAATCCCATGATCCAACGGGTGAAATATTTAGACCACCATCATTATAATGATACAAATCAGGCGCTCCTAAAGTATGAAACATTTCATGGCAAAGGGTCCTGACTATTACCTGATTTTCAGGTTGAAAAGTATAAGCATATACTCTTTTTCCATTAATATTTACAGTTTTAGAATATAATGACCATCTGTGCGACCATAATAAATCTTCCCATCCATCACTATTGCCTTTTATAATAAAGCAAACATTATCTACCTTATTATCACCATCACTATCTATGTTTAATGTTCCGGGAACAGGTGAATTTGCATTTATCCAGGTTATGGCATCAAAGAGTAAAGTTTGTTCTCTTGAAGTTCTATCAGCATCATTGTTGTAACCTAAAGTATTTGTAGTAGCATTATAAGGTTGAAAATAGCCGCGTGTATGAGTATCCTGATAAGATAAATTTGTTGTTAACGCGCAAGCAGGATAGTGAGTGCTGCTAATAGTTAGATTGTTATAAGAAACTTCCTTGAAATATGATTTGAGAGCAACACCAGTTGCCGGATTAAGTTTGTCGTCAAAAGATTGTCTTGTCGTTGTAAATTCGGCATCATCTGAAAATCTGATATAAACAGTAAGATTATTAATAATCCCTGACAGAGGCGCCTTGCTTGGTCCGTCTTTGCTGGTTGTTTTGTACTTAAACATTTTATCCCGCCTGCGCTGATACTCTGTTTTTGAAATTTTATTCCATTTTTCTATTCCCACACTTGCAGGATCCACATTGTTTGCTAAATATATAGAGGGTTTTAGTAAATCACCATTCCTTACTGCATAATAATAAAACCCATTGGAGGCTTGAATAATAGTATATCCTTCACTATCATGGATCCAATTAAAAAACTCATCGCCGGAAACAAAACAGCTTATGGTTTTTCCATCTGGTTGGGTAATAGTATATGGAAGCCTTTCAAAGTAAGCAGCCCTGGCAATAGTAATAATTAATAATAAAGCAGAAATAAATAACGCTTTTTTTCTCATGAAATATTATGTTAAATGTCAAGCTTTATTTACAAGTTTAATTATTATAAATCTATTAATAATTGTCAAAGATAAGAATTTTTAATGAAATTATCTACTATTTCAGTGTTAAATTACAATTATTTTTAGGTTGGTTTGTAGATTAGCAAAGAGTTTTATGGAATCAATCGGAAAAGTTGAGGAGGGAAAAATATTTTTTTACTTTGTATAAAAAAAGTAGGCGCAAGTGGAAAAATTGAGGGCTTCTTTTATTACTTTAGTACTATTCAATAGAAAACTTACAATTCACTTATTATTTTTTTGTTCTTTTGAAAGCCAAAAGAACCTAAAGCTTTTCTGCTGCCGAAGGTTTCTTCCCTGCCCTCTTGCCTGCCGGATATATGCGTGTTCCGGCACCGAAATTCCGATACCATTTGTACTCATTTTTATTTTTTTGCATATAGCGGAATTTCGAATCGCCGTCCTTCACACATTCCACACGCATATTATCCTACTCCAACTGACGTCAGCAGAAATAAGATTTCAATTTAATTCAAAAGGATTTTGGTCTTCAACTAAAAAAAAAAGAGTCATTTTATATTTTTGAAAACTCCTATTTCCTGTATAGCAGAATTCGCCTCGGCGAAGAGCGCTGGCATGGCAAAATTGCGGGGTTAGGGCGAGCATGAATGAAATATAAAGCAAATTTATTTTAACTTTATAACTTTAAAACCTATTAGAATTAGGGCA
>JAAXXA010000507.1 GCA_013334735.1 Bacteroidota bacterium | reverse complement strand
GCAACGCTCCAATTGAAGTTATACAGACATATCCTAATCCGGCTGATGATATGATAACCTGCGATATAATATCCAATATTAACTCTAAAATAAATATTAACATCGTGGACGCCTTGGGACAGCAAATTATAGATAAAACATCAAATATAACAGTAGGAAAAAATCACTTCCTAATTGATGTTTCAAAATTAGCGCCTGCTCCATATTATTTCAGCATTAAAACATTAGACGGTCTTTGTAAATATGGAAAACAAATTATAATCAGATAGAAAACCAAAAAGGGATCCGCCACATGCGGAGGGATAAGGCAAAAGTAGGAAGTGTCTGGTGTGTCTATTGTTTTAAAAATATGGATAGAAATGGTCTAACTTAGGTGCTCTAATCCGCCCTGGCGAAACGGACTTTAGTCTCTTCTTATTTTGTACCCGGGGCGGGAATCGAACCCGCACGAGATTACTCTCATTGGTTTTTGAGACCAACGCGTCTACCAATTCCGCCACCCGGGCATGAGTAAAATGAAATTGGGTTTGCAAATGTATAGATTCCTTTCAGAAATGCAAAAAAATGTTTAATAATCTTCTTATAAATATTTGGGACAGATGAAATAAAACCTTACTTTTGCAAATTCAAAAAAATTACAAATTAAAAATATACGCATTTTATGTCAACGGAGGTAAATATTGTTTCGGGCAGGGCAACCAGATATCTTGCTGAAAAAATAGCCGCAAGTTTTGGCAGAAATTTAGGAGAGGTGCGGTTTTCTACATTCAGCGATGGAGAATTTCAACCTTTGTATGAAGAAACAGTCAGGGGAAGCGAAATGTTTATTATCCAATCCACCTTTTCCCCTTCTGAAAACCTTTTTGAACTTCTTTTGTTAATTGATGCCGCAAAAAGAGCTTCTGCAAAATCTATTGTTGCCGTAATACCTTATTTCGGTTACGCCCGTCAGGATCGAAAAGATAAACCCCGTGTTCCGATTGCATCAAAACTGATAGCGAATCTGCTTTGCGCTGCCGGAGTTAACCGCGTAATTACGATGGATCTTCACGCCGATCAAATTCAGGGCTTTTTTGATGTTCCAGTTGATCATTTATACGGTTCAACCATGTTTGTTCCTTACCTGAAAAGTCTAAATCTTACAAACCTCACAATGTCATCACCCGATACAGGTGGAACAAGAAGAGCTGCAGCTTATGCAAAATTTTTAAATGCCGACCTTGTAATTTGTTACAAACAGAGAATCAAAGCAAACGAAGTAAATAAATTAACTGTAATTGGTGAAGTAGCAGGAAAAGATGTAGTTCTTGTAGATGATATTATTGATACCGCGGGAACAGTTACAAAAGCAGCCGATATGCTAATGAAAAAAGGCGCGTTAAGCGTTAGAGCTGTAGCAACACATCCAATTCTTTCAGGCTCTGCTTTTGAACGTTTGGAAAATTCATGCCTTAAAGAAATAATTGTAAGTGATACTATTCCTTTACAAAAGAAAATAAGTAAAATAACCGTACTTTCATCGGCTCCTTTTTTTGCTGATGTAATAGGACGAGTACACAATTACGAATCAATAAGTACACATTTTAAATTCAATCCAATTTTATAATTACACTTTTTATTAACTAAACAAACAATTAAACTATGAAAACAGTATCTATTAGCGGTTCTCCAAGAGAGAACGTAGGGAAAAAAGATGCAAAAAAAAACAGAAACGATGGCAAAGTACCGTGTGTTCTTTATGGAGGTAAAGATCAGGTTCATTTTGTAACTGATGCAACAAACTTCAAAACACTCGTATATTCTCCTGATGCATACACTGTTAAGCTTAATGTTAACAATAAAGAATACGATGCTACTTTACAGGAAATACAATTTCATCCTGTAACTGATAATATTCTACATGTTGATTTTCTTGAAATTATTCCTGAAAGACCTGTTATCATTTCGATACCGGTTAAGCATGTTGGTGTTCCTGAAGGCGTTTTAAAAGGAGGTAAGCTTGTTCAAAAACTTAGAAAATTGAAAATAAAAGCTCAGCTTGCTGACTTACCCGATGATATAACAGTTGATGTAAGCGCTCTTGAAATTGGTCAATCTATTAAGATCTCTGATGTTCGTAGAGATAAAATTACATTCCTTGATTCGCCAAATGCCGTTATTATCGGGGTTAGAGTAACAAGAGTTGTTGTTGAAGAAACACCTGTTGCCGGAGCTGTTGCTGCCGAAGGAGCTGCTGCACCTGCTGCCGGAGCTGCTGCCGTACCTGCCGCCGGAGCTGCTGCACCTGCTGCTAAACCAAAAAAATAAAGTTTTAATTTAATAGTTAAAAGGTATAAAGATTATACTGCAAACGGGATAAATTTTCGCGTTATAAGTCGGCAATCTTCAGTTGGCAGTTGGCAATATTTGCTGATTGTTTATTGCTGACTGACAACTTATATTACGATGTATTTTATCCCATGCAAAGTATAAGTCTTTATACCTTTTTTTATAATTTTACCTGATTTTAATTTTCATTATGAAATACCTTATTGCCGGTTTGGGAAATATAGGAGCCGAATATACCAATACTCGACATAATATTGGTTTTATGGTTTTAGATGCTCTTGCCAAATCAAAAAATCTGGTTTTTGAATCAAAAAGGTATGCATGGATGACAGAATATCGCTTTAAAGGAAGAATTTTTATTCTGATAAAACCAACTACTTTCGTTAATTTGAGCGGTAAAGCAATTTCATATTGGTTGAAAAAAGAAAATATCCCTGACGAAAATCTTTTAGTTATTGCTGATGATATAGCCTTACCTTTAGGTTCATTACGTTTAAAGAAAAAAGGCGGGGCAGGCGGACATAATGGCTTAATTGATATTATTGAACATCTTGGTACAACTGAATTTTCACGCCTTCGTATTGGAGTGGGAAATGATTTCCCTATTGGTTACCAGATCAAATATGTTTTAGGCGAATTGTCAAAAGAAGAAAAAGAGACACTTCTTTCAAAAATTGAAACGACAGTTGAAATTATCAATGGATTTGGTACTATAGGTGTTGAGAGGACAATGAATATGTTCAATAAGAAATA
>JAAXXA010000506.1 GCA_013334735.1 Bacteroidota bacterium | reverse complement strand
TAATAACCAATAACCAATAACTAATAACCAATAACCAATAACCAATAACTAATAACTTAATAACCCTTTTAAACAAATGAAAAAAAACATAATCTTCGCAATCTTAACAGTAATAATCTTAATATCTTGTTCTGATAATAAAAATAAAGATTTACAAAATATTAAAGATCTCGAAAAAAAGCTAACCTCAAATTCTACTGAAATAATAAATATTAAGCAATCCAAAGAACTCGTGAGTTTTTATAAGGATTTTGCCAAAGAATATCCAAAAGATACTAATTCTGTCAACTTTTTATTTAAAGCCGCCAGCCTATCTATGAATATCGGGCAGGCAAAACAATCTGTTGAATTGTTTGACAAAATTATAACTGATTATCCTGATTTTAGTAAGGTTTCTGATTGTATGTTCCTTAAAGCCTTTGTTTATGACGAAAAATTAAAAGATTTAGTTAATGCAAAAGTTGCTTATAAAGCATTCCTCGAAAAGTATCCTACTCACGATTTTGCCAAAGATGCAAAAGCCTGCCTAAATAACTTAGGCAAAACCCCCGAACAATTAATCAGAGAATTTGAAGACAAGCAAAAAGAAGATAGCTTACATGCTTCTAAGTAGTAATGAGATTCCGCGTCTACAAGCCCCATCGGGGCGAACTGTTTATAGGACTGGCATTCAGAAATTTTCGTTATAAAAAAAGTTTCGGTTTTGTGCAAATAGGTTTTTTCGCTAAGAAAACGCTGTTTGACGAATTTACATAATCTCAATTTCTTATTATAATACTTGAATGAGGAGTTTGTTTTCGGGGAGAAAAAGCGAAACGTAGTTTTATAGAAAATTTCTGTAAGCCTTGATTCTTTGGTACTTTCTCATCAAGGAGAAACGTACAAAAAGAAAAAACCTAAAGGCAACAGCTATATGCTTTGCGTGAAGGATAGAAGAGGTTACCCCGCAGTCCCGAACCTCGTTTTAGGCTTCGCTTAAGCTCCGGGGTCAGGACGAGGAGTAAAAGCGGATAGCCTCACCCAAAGGGGCACGCCCAAATAAAAAAGCCCCGAATTTAAAATCAACTCAGGGCTTTTTAATATTTTCGAAAATTTAATTTTCCGTTTCAGATTCGGTTTTTTTAACTTTATGATTCTTTTTACTTTTTACAATTTTTATGCTAAGTTCCGCTTTTTTAGTATCATGTAAAATATTAATAATATCTCCTTCGGAAACTTTGCTTTTAATAATTTCTTCAGCAAGAGGATCTTCTATATATTTTTGAATAGCTCTTTTCAACGGACGCGCTCCAAATTGTTCATCCCAGCCTTTTTCAAGAATAAAATCTTTAGCTTCAATAGATACATCCATCTCGTAACCCATACCGGCAATACGTTTTAATAATCCCGCAAGTTCAATATCAATAATTTTATGAATATCTTCACGTTTAAGAGAATCAAATAAAACTACATCGTCAATTCTATTCAAAAATTCAGGTGCAAAAGCTTTTCTTAAAGCATTTTCAATAACTCCCTTTGCATAATCAGAAGCATGCGATTGCTTGTTTGAAGTGCTAAAACCAACACCTTGTCCAAAATCCTTTAATTGTCGTGAACCTATATTTGAAGTCATTATTATTATTGAATTCTTAAAATCAACACGTCTGCCTAAGCTGTCCGTAAGGATACCATCATCTAAAACCTGCAATAATAAATGGAAAACATCAGGATGCGCTTTTTCAATCTCATCAAGTAGTACCACAGAATATGGTTTTCTTCTTACTTTTTCAGTAAGTTGTCCGCCTTCTTCATAACCTACATAGCCCGGAGGCGCTCCAATAAGGCGGGAAATGGCAAATTTTTCCATATATTCGCTCATGTCAATACGTATAAGCGCGTCATCCGAATCAAAAAGATAACGTGACAGAATCTTTGCCAAATGTGTTTTTCCCACTCCGGTTGGTCCTAAAAAAATAAATGTGCCTATAGGTTTATTAGGATCTTTAAGTCCTGCGCGATTTCTGCGTATGCAACGAACAACTTTCTTAATAGATTCTTTTTGCCCAATTACCAGATCTCCTAATTCTGCTTCCATATTTATCAAGCGCTCTCCTTCGTTCTTGGCAATACGCTGAACGGGAATTCCTGTCATCATTGCTACCACTTCGGCAACATTTTCTTCACTTACTATCTCTCTGTTAATTTTTGATTCTTCTTCCCACCGTCTTTTCTCAGTTTCCAATTCATCCTGAATTTTTCTTTCCATGTCGCGGTATCTGGCTGCTTCTTCAAATTTTTGGCTTTTAATAGCGTTAGTTTTGCCTTGTTTTACCTCTTCTATTTTGCTTTCTAAATTCAAAATTTCTATCGGAACATGAATGTTTGTAATATGAACTCTGGCTCCTGCTTCATCCAACGCGTCAATTGCCTTATCAGGAAGGCATCTGTCGCTGATATATCTTTGTGTTAAAGATACGCATGCATTTATAGCTTCCTGGGAATAAATTACAAGATGATGGTTCTCATATCTTGTTTTTATGTTGTTCAAAATATCAATTGTTTCTTCTGGAGAAGTTGGATCAACTATTATTTTCTGAAATCTTCTTTCAAGTGCTCCGTCTTTTTCAATATATTGCCTGTATTCATCAAGCGTAGTAGCTCCTATGCACTGTATTTCGCCACGCGCTAAAGCTGGTTTAAACATATTGGAAGCGTCTAGTGAACCGGAAGCGCCTCCGGCTCCTACAATAGTATGAATTTCATCAATAAACAATATTACATCCGAATTTTTTTCCAACTCGTTCAATACTGCTTTCATTCTTTCTTCAAATTGTCCGCGATATTTAGTCCCGGCAACTAATGAAGCTATATCTAATGTTACTATTCTTTTGTTAAAAAGCGCCCGCGATACTCTTCTCTGGACAATTCTTAACGCTAATCCTTCTGCAATAGCTGATTTTCCAACACCCGGTTCACCAATAAGTATAGGATTGTTTTTTTTCCTGCGACTTAATATCTGCGCTATTCGTTCTAATTCTTTTTCTCTGCCTACAACCGGATCAAGACGGTTTTCCTCTGCTAATCGTGTTAAATCGCGACCAAAATTATCAAGT
>JAAXXA010000037.1 GCA_013334735.1 Bacteroidota bacterium | reverse complement strand
TTAATGGTTAATGGTTAATGGTTAATGTTTAATGGTTAATGGTTAATGGTTAATGGTTAATGGTTATTGGTTATTATGCTATAGTGTTAATTTGTTCGTTTACTAATACTAAGTTGCATTAAAAGATATAATATTGATTCGCTCCGCCATGGCGGAGGCTAAGAATGTTTGCTTGCAATTATGCCGAAATGCTTTCATTGAAATTTAAGAATTATATTGCACATATAAAAGCAAACGGTATAAATTCCGATTTTACTAGCACCCAATATCACTTTTGCCTTATGCCTTGTAAACTTATGCCTTATTTGTGTTAATGGTTATTGAATTAAAATAATGTAAAATCTTTTTGAGAACCAAAACCTGACTATCGTAGGAAGGGAAAAGTCCGAAAGAGGATTTTTAGTAGTAAATGATTTTTTTTGCAAAGGTAAGTTTTTTAATTAGATTTACGGCAAAATATTATTTTGATGTGCTACATATCTATGCCTTTCTTGCCAAAGTTGGTGATAATACCAACAAAGGCAAGGCATAGACGAAGAAATCAGGATACTATGTATTTCTTTCCGGGAAATATTAGTCCTTAACACACCTTACAGCAAAACCATACGTTTTAAGACAAGGATCCCTGTCCGCGGTACTTTTGTTATAATTAAAATTCCGATGCCAGGCGTTATCAGTATCAATTCCGGTAGCTGTCCAAAATGGTCCGTTTTCGCCGGCAGCATTGAAATAGCCATAAGAATGACCAACAGCGATGACATTGAAATTACTAATGTTTGTACCTGTGTTGCTCCACCAGCTGGTAGTTGCTTTCATTTTTGTCCCTTCTGTCGTTCCACGCCATCCCATAGTAGAAACATCGTAAGGGAAATTTGTTGAACAATCGCCACCACTAGGGCTTATTGCGCACACACTTTGTTCCAGGGTTGCCCATTCATAATGCGAAGGAATGTGCCAGCCATCAGGGCAAATCCCTTGCACAGGCATTGAGCACTTGTCATTAGGAGGAGCTCCTGTACCATTGCAACTTGAGGAACCGTTCATAAGCTCTGCCCACTCGTATATTCCACCCAATGGGCAGGAAGCATCATTCTGGTTACTCATATCCTTGCAATACTTTTGTGTGCCTGCGCCTCCCTGTCCTGAACCCACAATAACATAAGTACCGTAATTCATGTTTTGCGCCATCCAGCATTGATCACCTATTTGAACAGTGCTGTATGTTTTACTGTCTCTACTGTCGGTAAGAGTATTGCCACAAGTGAATGGAGGAAGGTCTTTGATGCAGCGAATCGAAAAACCATAAGCCTTACTGTAGCTGGTTATAGCGCTGATGTCAGTGTATATATGTAAAGTATTACTATTAGTATTGCTGTACTGCGTACTACTTAAATAATAGCCATCAGTACCACGCGCATTAAGAGAACCAGTGGCGTCAACCAAGTATCCTGCTGCATGTAGTTTTAGCACATCTGCATAAGCCTCAGTATAATTATCCCAACCTCCGGTTTGACCATTTGCATCCACATTAGTCAATTCCGTATTAGTAGGAATACGCCAACCCGTACCAAGTTCTATGGTACATGGGTCGTTAGCCTGAAGCCATTCGCTATTTTCACTAATAGTAGTGATTGTCCATGATGGAGTTGGTCCAATTTTATATCCTTGCTTACGGTTAAACTGCCAATACCAACCTGCAGCGGCATCGGTTGCATCAGTTGCTGAAGTTGCCTGATTAGAAGAACCTAAATTTTGGGTTATCCAACATTTGCCAGCTCCTGAAAGATTTGTTGTTACTGTTCCATAACTTACTGTTTTTGTTTCAGGCGCAGGTCCTCCTGAAGCATAAGTGTGTGTAACAGGTAGAACGCTTCCACAATTCCAACAAGCGGAAGAGGTTTGTGTAATCTCGATTGGGGTGGAATAATATCCACAGGTACTATATGCCCACACATATCTAGTATATGATGTATTGCAAGTTAAACCTGTTTCCGTTTTTGTTGTAGCTGTCCCCATATCAGTAGCAGAGCTGTATGTAGAAGTTGTTCCCCATTTGTAACCAGTAGCTCCGCTTACAGTATTCCAATTCCAAACTATTTGTGTTTGCGATGCTACATGAGTCCCCGTCGTCGGAGCAGAAGACAGGGGTAAAATAGTTGTAACAGATATTGTATTTGAACTAGCGCTGTAGCAAACCGATAATGAACGGATACGATAATAATAAGTTGTGTTGGAAGTAAGACCTGTTACATTGCATATTGTTGTATTATTTACAATTCGGTTGTTGTAACCGGCAACAAAAGAGGTGAAACCCGCATCAGTGGCTACATCGAAGCAATACGAGGTAACACCGGATACAGACATAACCATGTTAGCTTGAAAGGATGTACAACTTACGTTTGATGCAGCGGCAGCTTCGGGAGCTGTAGGAGTAATACAAGCGACAGGGCATGATACAATGCTCCAAGCACCATTGATATATGCTTCAAAACATTTGGTAGTAGTATTATATATCTGAAGCCCATCGGCAGGAGGATGACCGGCAATGCCGTCTGTACCAATAATTAAATCACGTTCATTAGTACTCATACGAGGTATGAGCATACCTTGTGTGGTACTACTCAAATCAAGTATCGCAGAATTGTCGGCAGAAGAGCCAGTAACATTAATGGCTACTCCTTGTGAAAAACAGTTAAAAGTAAAAAGTATAAAAAAGTTGAAAGCTAGAAAAGCATAAAGAATGCATCTTGCAGGTAAAAAGTTTTTTATTGTTTTCATTTCTCTTATGTTTTTAATTCTTATAATTTTTTAAAATTGAAGTTCTTTTTTTCAAAATAATTCCGTAAAAAAAATTTAATTTTCCATTTGTATGTTATATCGCCAATAAAGTTTATCAAATTAGCGAAGTATCTTCTTATTTGCTAATCAGCACAATCAATCTTTAATGCATCGAACACTAAACCCTCCCATCTTATTATCATCGTGAGCACGATATACTTTGGCATAGCTGTAGCCCAAGTGCCTGCCCCAAGCATACGTGGCATCGTATTCAGTAGAAGACCACCAGTTGCTGTAATTACCAACATCGAAGAAAGAAGAGGAAAGAGAACGACCATCAGGAAGACCTGTGAAACCACTGGAATTGCACGATCCCGGCGGTGTGCAATTATTACTTGTCCAATGGCTTGTACCTGCTTCTTTAAGGCTGCTTCCTTCACCTGTAGTACCTAGCCAACCTGTGGTAGTGACATTATATGGAAAAGCTGTGCTATCTGAGCCGCCAACAACTCTTTCTAAACGTGTCCATTCATAATGCGAAGGTATATGCCAACCAGAAGGGCAAATTCCTTGTACAGGAGTGGAACATCTTACCTGTGAAGCACCGGTTCCATTACATGAACTTTGCTGAATACCTGTTACAGTATCGGTCATCATTTGCGCCCATTCGTATAACCCTCCGTAAATATTACAATAACTAGTATTATTACCGTAACAATATTTTTGAGTACCTGCTGCCCCTTGCCCAGTTGAAGCTGAAACATATTGTCCGTAATTCAGGTTTTGCCCCATCCAGCATTGATCACCTATTAAAACTGTACTATATGTTTTATTGTCTCTACTGTCTGTAAGAGTGTTACCGCAAGAAAATGAAGGTGGCGGATTTTCTTTTACGCAACGAACACTAAACCCATACGATTTATTGTTATTTTCTCTGCCAATGGTAGCGTACGCGTTGCCCAAGCCACGTCTCCATGCATTAGTAGCATCGTAAGCAGTTGAAGTATGCCAGTCGCTAAAGTTGTTAATACCCGCAAAGGTGCCATCAAGATTGCGATAGCCACCCGGGAGAGCAGTAAAATTACTGCTATTAGTGCCTCCGTTACCACTTGCCCAATGAGTTGTGCCTGGTTCTTTTATTCTATTGCCAATATCTGTACCCGTCCAAGTTACAGAAAGCGTTGTATCAACTGAGTTGTCTAAATATTTTTCCATAACATTCCATTCAGCATCGCTTGGAACATACCAGTCCGTAGGACATGGACCTTGCACACTGCTTGGCACAGAATTACTTGAAGAAGCACCATTCATAACCGCAGCCCAAGTATATAACTTTCCGTAAATTATGGTATTTGCAGGATTATTGGCATAATCAAAATAATATTTTGTAGTGTAATCTCCGGTTATGTTTCCGGCACTTGTTCCATCAACCATTGATACTCCATTTGAATATTTGGTGGTTTTCAAATTTTCACGAAACCAACATTTATTATTTATGCTGATGGTGTTGTATGTGTTACCGTCAATATCATCTACTGTTGAAGTGCCACAGTAAAAACAAGCGGAAGTAGTTTGTGTCAATTCAACGGGAGAGAAATAATAGCCACAAGCATTGTATGCCCAAACATACCTTGTGTATGAGGTATTACAGGTCAAACCTGTTTCTGTTTTTGTTGAAGTTGCGCTCATATCTGTAGCAGAACTGTAAGTTGTTGTTGTTCCCCATTTGTAGCCTGTAGCTCCGCTAACAGTATTCCAATTCCAAACTATCTGGGTTTGTGTTGTAGTGTGGGTACCTGCTGTTGGGGCAGAAGATGGAGCGGTAGTAGTAGCAGCAGTAATAACATTCGAGTTTACACTATAACAAACAGATAATGATCTAATACGATAATAATAAATTGTATTGGGAGTAAGACCAGTTACATTACAAAATGTTGTATTATTTACAATATGGTTGTTGTAACCGGAAACAAAAGAGGTAAAACCCTCATCAGTTGCTACATCGAAGCAATACGAAGTAACACCGGAAACTGACATTACCATATTAGCCTGAAATGATGTACAACTTACATTTGATGCTGCGTCAGCCTCAGGAGCTGCAGGAGGAGTACAGGCAACGGGGCAGGATATAATGCTCCATGCGCCATTGATATATGCCTCAAAACATTTGGTAGTAGTATTATATATCTGAAGCCCTTCGGCAGGGGGATGACCTGCTACGCCATCAGTTCCAATAATTAAATCACGTTCATTAGTATTCATACGAGGCATCAGTAATCCTCTTGTATTGCCACTCATATCAAGTATTGCAGAATTATTTGCAGAAGAACCTGAAACATTAATGGCTACACCTTGTGAAAAGGAGTGAAAAGTTGAAAGTGAAAAGTGAAAAGTTAAAAAAAGAGACAAGGCATAAGAGATAAGGGAAAAGCCATGATTTAATTTTGTTTTCATAGTTATTATTTATCTATAATAAATATTATTAATAACAAAGATAAACTGTTGTTAATTAATTAACAACGAATTATTAATGAAAGAGGAAACGAGTATGATGAATAAGGATATTGGGGTAATGAATGAGATAACTAGAAATAAATTTTCAAGAATAATGTAATGCGTTTGCTGTTTTGCTTATAATCTTTGTTGGTGATAACACCTATAAAGGCTAGTATTAACAAAGTCAAGGACGATGAAGAAACTTTACATCGGTTATATTTAACAAAGTATTTTCTCACATAAATAAAATTTGGTTATTTTTGTATTTCAAAATAAATAATGTTATAAAATAACATAGAGGGGAAGAAACTGGTGTTTCATCCGGTCTTCAAAACCGGTAACAGACGGATAAAACCGACTGTGGCAGGTTCGATCCCTGCCCTCTCTGCAATATATTACAAAAAAGAAATTAACACATATTGATTTAAGAACAAGGATTAACTAATAATCAATTACGAATTACGAATTATCAATTACGAATTATCAATTACGAATTATCAATTACGAATTATCAATTACGAATTATCAATTACGAATTATCAATTACGAATTACGAATTAATTCGGGAATTGCTGATTTTGTTCTTTATGTATATCTTAAAGTAAAAAAATATTTAGTTCATAGTATAATAATAAAAATGATAAAAAATATTTTTAATAAAATATGAATACCAAATCGGAGGATTATAAATGCCTTCCCGCTGTTGATAAGCTTCTTGGTCTTCCAGAAGTTAAAATATTAATTTCCAATTTTGGAAAAGATATAGTATTATGTTCCATCCGCATTTCATTAGATTATTTTAGAGGAAGCATTAATAAAGGAATCGCCTCTCCTACTTACGAAGAAATTTTAGAAAAGGTAAATTCACTCATTCAATTATTTGGCAACAGAAGCTTGAGAAAAGTTTTTAATGCAACAGGAATAATTATACATACAAACCTTGGCAGAGCTCCTTTTGGTGAAAATCTTCTTAATGATTCTATTGAAATTTTAAAAGGATATAACAATCTTGAATTTAATCTTCAACTTGGAGTAAGAGGAAACCGAAACAATCATGCTTCAGAATTATTAAAATATTTGACAGGAGCAGAGGATGTTTTAGTTGTAAATAACAATGCTGCCGCGGTAATGCTGATTCTAAGAACTTTTGCAAAAGGTAAAGAAGTTGTAGTTTCGAGGGGTGAACTTATCGAAATAGGCGGTTCGTTTAGAATACCCGAAATTATGGCAGCCTCCGATTGTAAAATGGTTGAAGTTGGAACTACCAATAAAACAAATATTGACGATTATAAAAATGCCATAACAAAAAAAACAGCTATACTTTTTAAAGCGCATAAATCTAATTATGTAATTAAAGGTTATACTACCGAAGCAGATTTGCCAGAACTAATAAATCTTGGGAAACAATTTAAAATACCCGTTTTATATGATATTGGTTCCGGCTTGATTAAAGATAACAAACATCAATTGATGAAAGATGAGCCGAATATTAAGGAGTCTATTCAAAAGGGAGTTGATTTAATTTGCTTTAGCGGAGATAAATTATTAGGCGGTCCACAGGCGGGAATTATTGCAGGCAAAAAAGAATTTATTGATAAACTCAAAAAAGAGCCCATGTTCAGGGCTTTGAGAGTTTGTAAAGTTACACTTGCTTTACTTGAAACTGCATGTATGTATTATTTGAATGAAAACGACCTGAATGAAAAAAATCTGATTTATAAAATTTTTAACAGGAAACAGGAAGAAATAAAAAAAACAGCCGAAATTCTAAGAAATTATCTCGAAAAAAAAGGCATATTATCCGAAATTGTTTCCAGTAAAGGTCAATTTGGCGGTGGCACTTTACCCGATAGAGAAATTGAAAGTTTTGCGGTTATGATTAAAAATAATAGCCCGAATAAAATACGCTCTAAATATGCTGAAAAAGTTTATCAGGGATTATTGTCTCATACTAAACCTGTATTGGGAATTTTAAAAAAAGGGAACATTTATTTTGACGTGTTAACAATTTTTGAAAATGAAATTGAAGAAATTGCTCAGATTATTTGTGAAGTTCATGAAAGTATAGTAAAAAACAAAAGTTGAAGAAATTTGTAATCGGTGTTCGGTAATCGGTAATCGGAAGATTTCATACTGCTCACCGATTACTAATTTTTACTGAATACCGATTACCTATTTTACCGATTACCATTTTAAAAAGTATTAATTTAACTTCGTCAATAAAACATGAAACACCTGATAATGGGGACTGCGGGTCATGTTGATCACGGGAAAACTTCTCTGATAAAAACATTGACAAATATTGACTGCGACACTCATAAAGAGGAAAAAAGAAGGGGCATTACAATTAATCTGGGATTTTCATATTTGAACCTTCCTAATGGCGAATCAATAGGAATTATTGATGTTCCGGGACATAAAGATTTTATAAACACTATGGTTGGCGGGGCTTGTGGAATTGACTTCGTGCTGCTGGTTGTTGCTGCCGATAGTGGAATAATGCCTCAAACTATTGAACATTTTAATATAATATCCGCTCTTGGTATTAAAAAAGGAATTGTAGCTCTTACAAAAATTGACCTTATTGATTCAGAATTAGCCGAAATGGCAAAATATGAAATTCTTGAATTTTTAGAAAAAACCTCATTGAAAAATGCTCCCGTTATTGGCGTATCGTCTATTACAGGGCAAGGTATAGATGAGCTGATTAAAGCAATAGAAGATATTATTCCCGAAATTGAAGAAAGAAAATATGAAGATTTATTCAGGATGTATATTGACCGGATATTTAGTGTAAAAGGCTTTGGAAGTGTTGTAACAGGTTCGGTTTTAGGTGGGAACTTAGAAACAGGTAAAGATGTTTATCTGCTTCCGTCCAATGGTCAAAAGTTAAGAGTACGATCAATTGAAAGGCATGGTAAGGCTGTTGAAAAAGTTTTTGCCGGCGACAGAGCAGCCATAAATCTTGTAGGAATCAAAAATGAAGATTTTAGGAGAGGAATGATCATTTCAGATAAAAACCTAAAAGAAACTGAAATGGTTGATGCCAGCATTGTACTTTTTGAAACAAACACTTCTTTAGCTCTGTGGTCGGTTGTTACATTTCATTCCGGCACCTTTGAATGCCCTGCAAGGATGCATGTTTTAAATAAAGATATTGTTAAAGCAAATGAAGAAATTATTGTTCAGTTACATCTGTTAAAAAAGGCAGTTTTAGTAAACAAAGATAAATTTATAATTCGTAATTCTTCGGGGGATAAAACCTTAGGAGGAGGCTATATTATTGACACTTATCCGTTACATCATAAAAAAAGAACTCCTTCTCTAATCGAAAATCTTACGCATCTATCGGATAGCATATTAAATATTGATAGTATTAATGAAAGTATTAACATTGAACTAAAAAAAGAATTCAGACCATTTTCTCCTGAAGAAATTGCAGAGAAATTGAACATTAATATTGAAAAATTATTAGATGAAATTAAAAATAAGCCTATCTCTTTTAAAATATATCAGAGCCAGGAATTTATACTTGTTGATAATGAATATGATAAGTTATTCCGAAGCAAAATTTTAAAAATCCTCACCGAATTTCATAAAGAAAGCCCTTTATTACCCGATGGTTTAGAAAATAATGAAATTACAGGGAAACTTGGTTTTTCAAAAATAAAACAAGGGAAGTCATATTTTAATATGCTTATAGAAGAAATGGAAACTGAAGGGCTTGTTGAAAAAAATAATAACACCTGGATTGTTAAAGGTCATAAGCCTGTTATTGATAAACAAACCCAAGAAGAAATTAATTGGCTTGAAAATGAAATTTTACAATTTGAAATGCAAAAACCTATTTTATCTGAAATAGAAGAACGAAGTAAACTGTCGAAGTACAAACTTAAATTGTATCTATCATACTTACTCAAACAAGGCAAAATTTGCTTTTCACAGAACGAGTTTGTTCATTCAAATTATGTAAATAAATTCAGACCGGTTTTATTAAAACAACTAATTAATAAAGAAGAAGGAATTGAAATAAATGAATTCAAGGATAAGATTGCAGCAACAAAACGTCTTTGCGCATTGTTAGTGGAAATTTATGAGGCTGAAAAAATTATTACAACTCAGGGAGCAGGAATTGACACTAAAATTTTTATTACACAAATAGGAAGAAAATCGTTAACATCAATTACGAATTAGCAATTACGAATTACGGGTTATCAATTACGAATTAGCAATTACGAATTACGAGTTATCAATTACGAGTTATCAATTACGAATTACGGGAACAAAATAAAATTACAATCAGAAACTGTTTTGAATTTTTATATTACATATATTTTATTCATAATCTTAAAAGTCACTCAGAGCCGTCCCCCTTTTGGGACGTGTCGAAGAGTGGCTACTCGGTCAACTTCGACACGCTTCTCCTTCAACTAAGGTTTCAGGATAATCGGCTCTGTTTGACCTCATAAATCCGTTATTAAAGGAACTTTAAAAATTTCAAAACAGTTTCTCATATTTTATCATAATTATCAGCGTCATCAGCGTTCTATCTTTGGCGGCTGATTTAGAAAGAAGTTAAATGAATATATATCTTGACAATTCTGCAACATCATGGCCTAAGCCTCCAGGAGTAGTGAAGGCAATTAGTGAATATTTGAATGAATACGGTGCCAGTCCAGGCAGATCGGGTTATAATTTTGCTTTAAGAGCAGCCAGAGAAGTTTTTGAAACCCGTGAATTACTTGCCTCATTTTTTAATGTTCCTTCTTCCGAAAAAGTAATATTTTCGTCGAATGCAACTCATGCAATTAACATTGCTTTAAAAGGTATTCTTAATAAAGGAGACCATGTAATTATAAGCAACATTGAACATAATTCCGTTTACAGACCATTAAGATATTTGGAAAATGAAGGAATTATTGAACTTACAACTTTTGATTTCGAAAAATTTAATATTGAACAATTTAAAATCAATATTAAATCAAATACAAAAATGGTAGTAACTGCCCACGGTTCAAATGTTACAGGAAATATATTACCAATAAGGCAGATAGGTGAAATATGTAAAACAAAAGGCATTATTTATCTTGTGGATGCTGCTCAAACCGCAGGATTAATACCTATAGATATGCTAAAAGACAATATTGATATTCTTGCTTTTACCGGTCACAAAAAATTATATGGACCACCGGGAATTGGGGGCTTGTGTATTAATGGCAATATTGCTATTAAACCTTTAATTCAAGGAGGTACAGGTAGTAAATCGGAAATGGATACTCAACCCGATTTTTATCCTGACAGGCTCGAAGCAGGTACATTAAATACTGTTGGCATTGTTGGTTTAAAAGCAGGAGTGCAATTTATTCTGGAAAAAGGTATTGATCATCACCGAAATAAATTATTCCAATTAACAGAATACTTTATTAAACAATTGACAGAAATTGATGGTGTTAAAATATATAACTTTGATATCTGTAATGACAGACTACCAATCGTTTCTATGAACATTAAGAATTTTATTCCAAGCGATTTAGCCTGCATACTTGATAAGGAATATGGAATAATGGTTAGAGCGGGGCTACATTGTTCACCATTGGCACACAAAACTGCAGGCACATTTCCGCAAGGAACAGTAAGATTCAGCCTTGGAAGTTTTAATACAGAAGAAGAAATTAAATATACTGTTGATGCGTTGAAGAAAATAGTTTTTAGTGAAAAGTGAAAAACGAAAAGTGAAAAGCGAAGCCTTCGACTACGCTCAGGGGGACGAAGGATAAGTTGATAAGGGATAAGAGGAGTTTATGAGTTGAGAGTTGGGAGTTATGAGTTAGGAGTTTTGAGTTGGGGGTGCTTGCAGCTTGTGGCTTGTAGCTTATACCTTGTGCCCTATGCCTTATGCCTTATGCCTTATGCCTTGTAGCTTATGGCTTGCAGCTTGTAACTTATTTAATAATATAAAAGACAATAACATGAAAACAATTGATGCAAAAGGACAAATTTGCCCGGTACCATTGATAATGACTAAAAAAGCTTTAAGCGAAATTACCGAAAATGAAACCTTGAAAATTTTAATTGATAATGAAACATCGGTTAAAAATGTTACCCGCTTTCTGGAAGAACTTGGGATGGAAATAAGAACCGAAAAAAAAGATGATGTTTTTGAACTTATTGTTAATAAAACAGGCAATACCCCCGAAAACGCTAAGGTTGAGGACTATTGCACGGTGGAAGATATTAAAAAAGGTAATTATGTTGTAGCTGTTCAACGCAACAGATTAGGCGATGGAGCAGAAGAATTAGGTTTGATTTTGATAAAAGGATTTATAAATACTTTACCGGAATCAACTTTAAAACCCAAAACAATTATTTTTTTGAATTCCGGAATATTTCTGGCTTTAAATGATTCACCCGTTATTGATTCTTTGAGAAAACTTGAACAATCAGGAGTTGAAGTGCTTACATGCGGAACCTGCCTTGATTATTATCAAAAAAAGGATGAATTAAGAGTTGGGAAAGTTTCAAATATGTACGAAATACTTGAGC